>JAITBS010000338.1 GCA_031283515.1 Planctomycetaceae bacterium | reverse complement strand
GGAACTCCAAAGGTAGTCAACGTTTCGCCGAAACATTTTAAACAATACGGTGTACTCACCGACTTGTCCCTGTTGACGGACGGAAATTAAGGACTCACTGCGTACAACACAATAGTAAGCCCAACCGTTGCGACCTTATAATTTCCAACTGTAAACCAATTCAAAAAAAATTTCACTGATATATTACCAAAAATAAATAATTCCGCTGATATTTTATCAAATATCCAATTAAAATTTCTACCCAATATTCTCAAATTCCCTAATTTAAAAAAGGACGAAATAGTCGATTAGAAAAAATTAGTAAACCCAAAAATCATTATCTAAAATTCGTAAATTTTGTAAATTAACAGGGGTTGTATTTATTTTGCGAACAAAAGGAAAATTTTTAAAAAAATTCGCATAGACACAAAGTTCGATAATCGATAATCTTTACAAAGTTGTTTTTTTAATTTCAACCAATACTGTTAATAGGTTTTTCAATGTCGTTTATTCCTTTCCATAATCCTAAAAAAAATATATCTTCTTCACCACGTTGGTTTGCAGGAATCAGTATTGCTTCTCATTGCCAACGTATTGAATCGGCGTTGATAGGAGTTCATGGGCAAGGAAGCGGTGCTCCCATTGAAATTCGTAAAACCATCTCATTCGATATTCCCCGCGAAATTACCGACAGTTACAATAATCTTCAAGATGCGGTGTTAAAAAATGTTCGGGGAACTCGGTCTGCTGCGGCAGATATTAAAATTCCTTCGTCACTTCTTTTTCATGTTCTCCGTGAATTAGCCAGTGTTGAAGAAGAGGCAATTGACGAACTTTTAGCGGAATCTCGGCTTGCTAAAAAAGATCTTTTAGCAGTTGGAATTTATGATTCGGGAATCCGTTGCCGAACCGCTGCCGGAGGATTGTATTACCAAAGTCTTTGTGATGCACCATTTTTAGCCGAACAAACAGGTTTGAATATTGTGGACGCTTTTCCCATACAAGATATTGCTTCAAACGGCAATGGCGGTCCACTTTTTCCATTACCGATCTGGGTTTTTCTGAAATCGGAATCCTGTGATCGTGTCTTACTCGATTTGGGACGAACAGCCAGATTAACATTTTTACCCAAAGCCGAAAATTCCTTTTCACATCAGCGAATTACTCAACGTGATCTTATTCCCTGCGGCTCACTTTTGGACACGCTCACTTGGGAACTGACCAGCGGCGAAACCTCCATCGATTTAGGAGGACGTTTAACGGTTCAAGGTTGTCAGATACCGGCATTGCTCTCCGACTTTCGAGCATTGACGCCGCCGGAAGAAGTTTGGAATCCTTATGGATTACCGGTTGATCGCTATTTAAAAATTGCTACAAAATCGACTAACGATGGCCATTCTTATCAAGATGTTCTTTGTACGGCGAGTTGTTTTATTGCAGAAACGATTGTCAAACACTTGCAACTATTGATCGCCGAACATACAACAAAAGATCATTGTGAACCGGAAATTCTTGTGAGCGGATCAGTTCGTATGCATGGAATGATGATGAACCAAATATCGTCGCAACTTCAACGAAGACCGATGATTCCGATTACACGTCTTGATATTCCGACGGAAACATTTGATTCGTTGTGCACCGCCATACTAACACTAATGGCAACCGAACATATTCCGGCAAGCCTGCCGTATTTAACGGGAAGTGAAACAACGAAACCGTTAGGACGTATTACTGCAGGTTCTATTACCAGCTGGCACCGGCTGCTTCGTGAAATGGCTCAAACAAAACCTACCGAACGACCACTTCGTAGTGCAATATAAACCTAAACCTGAAAAATTATTCCAATCCCCATGATTTAACAAGATTATCTGCACCTGGGGTCATTTTCCGTAATTTTTGGGCAAATTTTTCTTTTGTTGTGGCGTCCGCTTTATTGAGTTTGGCTTTCATGGCGGAGTAATTAGCGCGTCGTTTCCGGCGGCGTCGGATTTCTTTTTGTCGTTCGATCATAATACAATGTCCTTGTGATTATTGTAAAATAGTAAATGTGACGCAAAGCGAATACTATAATCAGTATTTCGGAATTTGTCAAGCGGGATTGGTTTTACACCGTTTAGCCGGTCCAAAAAATGATATTTTGGTGTTTTTCGGCAATTCAAGAGGTGAGTTCTGTTTTGCCGAAACGCCGTGTCATTCCATTTTCTGCCCTTGTGCCGACAGTCCGAACCCGTTGTTAATCGGGTTCAGAGTTGTCTATCGGCAATACCGAAGTTTACAAAAAGTCACGTTTTTTGTTTTACTCTATCGTCCATTCGTAAAGACCACAGGAAAAACCTTCCGGTAAGGTTACTTCAAGCCGTAATGATTCTGTTTTAACAGTATCAAATTCAATTGTGTTCAAAATTCCTTTTTTGGTTCCATAAGTGGACGAATTTTTCAACACAACTTCTTTCCAATCTTGTCCGTCTTTGTAGAGTAATTTCCATGTTTTGGGCAAACGGCATTCTCCCTTTCCTTCATCTTCAAACCAATACACGCCTGATTGACTGATGGAAATCGGTTTCTCAAAATCGTAACAAACCCATTCGGTTGTTCCAAGATGAGGCCACCAATCAAAATGTTGTAAATGCAATGTTTCATTTTGATTCGGCAATCCGCCGTCCTTGATAAACCGGATTCGGTTCGGCATATCGGCTTCGGGGCGAACAAAGGAAACGGTTATTTTGGCAGCACTTTGTTTTGAAGGAATTTCAGCCGTTTTCTCATCACTACTCATCCAGACCTGCATCGCACTGTCACCGCGATTACTCCAAACATAATAAGGAATCATTTTCAACCGGCGTTTTTCCTGATAAACCAATCCGTCTTGATTACGTAACATCACACGTCCATCAATCGTAATACTTTCAGCTCCGGCAAGTTTTTCTTCATTTGTTACGGTTATATTGGAAACATTGTTATCGGGAATCAGATCGAACAGATGATTATTGTTGTCGATATTTTCAAAACAATAAACAAGCGGACCTCTTTCAAAAGCAACTCGACCACGATTAACGGCAACGAGTTCGTTACAAAGAACCCGATTCAGCGGTGTTTCCATTTGAATCGTAACCTGATCGCCGTCTTGCCATTGCCGTTCGATAACCGCAAAACCGTTTTCCGGTTCATACGAAACAGTTTTATTATTAACTTGAACGATTGGTTTTTGATACTTTTCCGTACCGGAATAAGAATACAAGTTACTGGGAACAGGCTGACCAACTGCCCAACCAGGAATCCGTAACGCTAATTTCCATGTTGCCGGATTTTTCGGATGAATACTCAGTTGAACATTACCGCGATTCGGCAGTTCACTCTTTAACTGGAGATGAACCGTTTGACCGGCAATATCAACATCAGCCTGATTACCAATATACAAGCCGACAAAAAGTGTATCGGAAATATTATTTTCCGTACCGTTTTTCACTGCGTAAATGTAACCGCCGAGTGATGCAACAAAACGCATGAGATTTTGCGGACAACAAGTACAATAGAACCAAGGTTGACGGTTGTAACCGCCGCGTGAGGCAAGAGGATTCGGATAAAAATAATGGTCGCCGCTCAGCGAGATTCCGGAAATCAAACTGTTGTAAATTGTTCGTTCAAACACATCGTAATACTTAGCATTGGGTTCCAGCAGGAACATTCGATGATGCCAGTAACAACCGCCGATTTGTGCACAAGTTTCATTGTATGTTTGTCCGACAAAATTGGGGAGAACATAATTTTTATCAAACGCTTCGCCATGCGGAGTGGCGCCGAGTCCGCCGTGAATGGAAAGTTTTTTGGTAACGACATTATCCCAAATCCGTTTCATTGCTTCAATTAATTTCTGATCTCCGGTCAATGCCGCAACATCAGAGGCACCGGCATATAAATATGTTGCGCGAACAGCATGTCCGACGGCTTCATCTTGTTCTGTAAGCGGTTTGTGATCTTGGGCATATTCACCGTAGAGTTTTTTGGGATTTTTGTTTCTGGAATTTCGAAGATCTTCACGGCCTCGCAATTCAACGAAAAATTGAGCAAGTTTAAGATAGTCCTTTTTTCCTGTTGCATGATAAAGTTTACAGAGTCCCAATTCGACTTCCTCATGTCCCGGAACATCGCGAATTTGTCCTTCTTCCAAACCGAATGTTTTCACGAGCAAATCGGCAAGTTTTATTGCAACATTAAGAAAGTTCTTTTTACCGGTTGCGGAATAATGAGCAACGGCGGCTTCAAAGAGATGTCCGGCGTTGTACAATTCGTGGCTCCATATCAAATTTTTCCATCTTCCGCCGCCTGTTGCCCATTCTCGTATGGGAAAATCCTGTTTACATATAAGCGGGGTGTAAAGATAACCATCTTCTTCCTGAGCCTCTGCGATAATTGTAATCAATTCATCAAGGTAGGCATCCATTTTCGGATCAGGATTTATTTGTAAATCATAAGAAGCGGCTTCAATACCTTTGAAAAAATCGCCGTCATTATGTATGGGAACAGTATATTTGTAACCTGGTTTTGCTTTTCCGGCTGCAAGTTTAAAATTCTCAATACGCCCTGTTTTTTCACATTGTTCGAAAGCAAACGGGATTGCGTGTTTGTGATTGATTTCCTGTTGCGGCGTCCAAAAGGAATCTTCAATCTTAACTTTTGTAAACGGAACCGGACGAATCGGGTAGTCCGCATAAACTGAAACACAAACACTAAAAATAAACGAAAACAGAATCACAGAAAAATAACGTAACATTGTTTAATGTCCTTTCTGAAAAAATTAAATTCAACTAAATTCAACACAAAATAATCCCAAAAACAATAATTGAAGTATAGTACTTCTTTTCAAGAAAAACAAGTCAATATTGCGCAAAAATATATCGATTTTGCGCAAGCCCTTTCTAAAAAAATTACAAATTCAATATGGGAACTTCTAAAAACTCTTTTTTTATTAACCACAGAGAACACAGAATTCACAGAGAAAATTTTGTAATATATCAGTGGAATTATTATTTTTTATTCTTCACCCCGAAGGAGGGGAATTTTCATAACCGTAGGTCAAGCGAAGCGCGACCTACGGTAAACACCCTCCTCAACATCGTCTGAAAGACGAAACTAAACGATCCGAACCACACCTTCGATTTTTAAAATTCTGTCTTTCAGACAGAGGAATGTTGACGATATCCCTCCGCAGGTCGATGACCTGCGGTTATGAAAATCGTACCCCTGTCGGGGTGAAAATCGAAAAACAAAAATTCCACTGATATATTACAAAGTTTTTAAAAAATTAAAATTTGATTTAAATACATAGTTTTTACTTTAATAAATTTAAATTATGTTTTGGTTCAAATTAAAATTTTCTCAGTGTTCTCTGTGGTTGAAAATTAATTTTTAGAAGTTCCAATATGATTTAACGTTTTTGGGAGTTCAATTCGAATGGAAATGAATTTTTACCCGATTTGACAACAATTGTCAGTGGAGTTGTTTGGGCATTGGTGTAAATTGTCGGTAACAATTCAACCGAAACGGTTTCTTCAATTTTAGAACCGTTAGTTCCTTCGAGTAGTTTTCCGGTTTTTTTGGTTTCGGTTTTTGAAAGTGTTACGACATATTCCCCAATAACTGTTCCGCCATTGGCTTGTCCCAAAAGTGTTTGTGTTTGACATTTCCCTTGCGAGTCGGTCATTCCAAAAGCGGTAACACTGTTGTTGTCTTTGGGGATTAAATTGACGCTTACACCTTCAAGCGGTTGACCGTCCATCGTAACAATTATTTCCGTTTCATTGACCTTCAAACCGCCCGAACATCCTGTCAAAAACAAACATAAAATACTGCAAAAATAAAATAATCGTATTGAATAATTATTCATAAACGTAACCTTTCTTGTTGAATCAGACTAAAAATTTCCTGCGGAATCACCGGCATTTCTAGTTCCTAATGCCCCCCAAATTCCATACGTTGAAGGACCTGTGTAGTACCACCAATCTCCGGTATGGTCGGGAGCACCCGGTAATCCGCCGACATTACCGCAACCAATTGTTTCGGAAATAAACCGCACAGAACCGTCACATAAAACAATATTACAACCTCCTGAATGAAGACTTCCTGCCGTTATCATTCCATTGACAAAAATGCGATCCGTACTTTTTGAGCAGGAAGGCTGATTCGGTGGTAAAATTGTATCCACACTAATCTGTTTACGTCCGTCTCCCCAAGCCCAACCTTTGTAACTTCGGACATTTGCAGATGTTAACGTGCCATCCGGTCCTCGAAGATTGGCACAAACGGAAGGCGCGGTTGTATTGCCAAATCCGGCGTTATAAGCAAATCCGGCTTTAGTACGGCGATCATTAAAATTTTCCGAAACAGCAACTTCCGCCAATAAAAGCGTGTTACTTGTACCATCAGTGATACTCCCGATACCAACTTCCTGATAAGCACCATGATACCATATCCCGCGAGGTGCACGATCCCGCATATCACCTGCGCTCCCGATATGCCATAACATATCAGCGAAATTCAATGCGTAGTTTGTTCGTCCAAATGCTTTTCCTGATTCTGTTTTCGCAGCACCATCGGAAGGGCATATTAAAAATGGAATCGGTTTTGTAAACGGATTTTCGGGAAAATCCGTAACGAGTTCTGTTTCTCCGGTGGAAATATTCGCATCATCAGGACGCGCTGTACCTGCCCGATAATCAATGGCAGAAGGATAGTTTGCTAC
>JAITBS010000276.1 GCA_031283515.1 Planctomycetaceae bacterium | reverse complement strand
CGTCATTCGATTTTACACATTGAGACGTTCTGATTGGAAGAAAGATCGACTCATAAAAAAAACAAAATTTAATCTCTTAAAAATACTAAAAAATAAAAAAAGAAATAAAAAATAATTATCGTGCAAAAAAAATTAAGTACAAGCGTTCGTGGGACACCAAATGACAAAACTCGTCAGAAAAAGTGTCACACGAACCCTTGTATTTGACCGCTAGGGGTTAAGACTGAAAAATAAAAAAACTTGTTACAATATAAATTAATTGTTGTGCAAATTTAAACATTATAGTTACGACTCCCCAAAGTATATTATCTGAAATTAGGACAACTCTGTTTTTATAATTTTAGTACGATTACTGACCAACTTTAATTTGTACAGGTCCGATTAAACCGGAGGGTAATAATTTTGAATCCGGTTTGTAAAAATTAAACGTCGTCCACGTAACACGTTTTTCTATCGGCAACTTGGAATCGCCAATTAAACGATTCGACCAAAGATTCGCAACCTCAATTTGTAACTTATTCTCGCCCTCTTGAACGTAATCGGTTATTTCCAGACGATAAGGATTCGCCCAACAAGTTCCAACCGTTTTGCCATTGAGACTCACCCTCGCTATCACTTCAACATCACCAAGATCAAGGAATAAATGTTGACCGTTTTTTTGTTTCAACTCAAACGATTTCTCATAAATTGCAATACCGGAAAAATATCGGATTCCCTCATCCTCACTTTTTGTCCAATCATTTAATCGTTCAAAATTAACCTTTGACGGCGCACCTCGCAACGGTTCAAACGAAACCAACCAATCCTTGCTCAAATCCACAACCGTTTCCGATGTTGCCGGAACCGGATTTTGCCAAATCGGTAAATCATTCGAAACATCATGCCAATCAAAAATCACAAATACGGAACCAAATTCGTCAAGATATAATGGAATTGTTGTTTGTTTCGTTTGAGCATTTTCAGTTGCCGACAAAACCCGAAATCGTTGACCCGTCAATGGATCCCAAATCGAAACTTTTTTTCCAATGATTCTGAACAAAACATTGTCCTGAAACGGTTGAGCATTTTTGTTCGATAAAAAATAAATATCCGTTTCCTCATCCTGCCGATGAAAAAAACGTAACGAGTCATTCGGCGAAACTACATCCGCAACAATAACATCCTTCTCAAAAATTTTCGTCAGAACATTGTAATTCGGGTACAATTGTAACGCCTCCGCATCAGAATATTCCGTAACCGACCAAACGCCCTTACCGAAATCTGCTAAAACTTTAGCCGGCGGTCGGATTGTTTTGTCATTATTTTTTGTTGCGATTTCTTTTTGAGGTTCTTGTTCGTTTTCTACTTGCGCTGATTCCCAAGTTGCGTCGGTGGTGAATCGGGTCAAGTTAGTGTTTCCGTTTTCGTCAATTTCACGAATCGCAAATGTTGCAATTAGTCCGGCAGGATTTCGTTGATCACTCGGCAAATTAACAGCTTTCAACTCAATTACATTCTCACCGTTTTTCAAAACTTCGCCGAATGAAATCGCTCTTAACGGTTCAAACAACGTCGTCTGATAAACCGTTTTTCCGTTAATCGTAACCGTCAACTCATTGTCTGCCGTCGCAAGAAATAACGCCGAGTCAATCTTTGTATTTTTCTGCAACGAAAAAGATTTTCGGAATAACCGTGTTCCTGCCGGAGCGTTGTGTTCGGGATTTCCTTCGGGAAACCAAATCCATTTCGCCCCCGACATCTTAATCGGTAACTTCAACTCCTCCGGTTGCGACAACGTAATAACTCTGCCCTTGTGGTAAGAACGAACCTGATTCGTAACCGGTTTGTTTGTTCCCCAAATTTGTGTTGCAAGTAAACGGACATTGTCATCGGCTTGCGGATAATTTTGCAAACTCGGCGATTTCTCCGGCGGTAAACCAATTACTGTTGCGCCGTTGCGAACAAGTTCTTCAATCTTACTCAAAAGTTCCGGCGTCATTGTTTTCAGTTTCGGCAAGACGAGCAACCGATATTCTGTACCGTTTTTCGCATCACTCGAATCACTCGCATCACTTGAATTATTTGAATCGCTTGAATTGTTTACAAAAGTAATACGTCCATTTTTGACCGTTGCGAGTTCTAGTAACGTTTTTGGATCGCAACCGTCGAAACGATAACCGCGTTGATCTCTCAACACGCCCGAACCGGTAAACGCCGAACTTGGCGGCGTGAAAACTTGCGGCGCACCTTCCGGTAACAAATAAAGAATGTCTGCAACTGCCCGACCTTTTTGTAATAAATATTGACAACGGGCAAGATAACGATGATATTCCGAAACAAGTTTCCACCATGTTTGTGTTCTTTCCCAATGAACGCCGTTACCGCCCATTGAGAATCCGGGAACGCGGTCAAGAAATGGTTGATGTTGAAATCGGTGAAAAGTGATACGGTTTATTCCTGTACAAAAAGCCCAGTCGCCTTGTGATTTCATGGACTTCGGGTTTTGCCGCCATGCATCCTGACCGGAAGTGAACGCCTCAGCGTTGACAACAAGTTTACCATGAGTATGAGCGATTGAGGTTGCCTCTAAACAACTGTAAACAGCATCGTAACCATATCCTGCCGACCAAAATTCACACATCGGAATATCCGCAACAGCACCCAAACTCATGTCACAACACGGATTCATATCGTATGGTTCAATAGATAATTTCATATTATTTTTGTGAGCAAGTTCACGAAGATATTGTGCATGATTTTGAATAATTAACTCTTGCGATGTTTGACGCACATCCCAAAGAAATCGTTCCGTTTTTTCGACGTTGTCCACAATGAACCCCGAATAAGCCGGTAAAAACGGCATGGCGTCGTATTTTCGGCGTTGGCGAAATTCGTCCATAAAAATTTTAGAAAAATTTTGTGCTCCCATTTCCCACGAATCAATATGCAAATAACACCAACCCGCTTGACCATCTGTTTGCCGTTTTCCGACTGCTTTGAATAATTGTTCAATAAAATTTTTGTAATGAATATCAAAGTAATCGCGATCCATTTTTGACGATTCAAGACCAAGCCCCGGATGCGGTGCCGGACGAGTATTTGCGCCGTTTGAGGTTGCGGCGAAACGTAAAATTGTCCATTCGCCCTGAGGAACATCCCAACGTAAAACACCGTCAGAATCAAGACGATCTGTGAGGTTAACCAATTCGGACGATTTTATTGTTTCATTTTGTGGAACGTTTTCATATTGAGCATACGAATTGATACGCGGCTTAACATTTGGTGCAGAAGTATAAGGGGCACGAACATAAAGAGCTTTTTCGTCAATATCTGTAACTCGTGAATTTCCTTTTGGGGTTGGGAATGCGAGAACGCAAACATCTTTGAAAAATTCTTTACGTGCTTTTTCTTGATCGGGCGGAAGAGCGTTTTCACCGAAGAATGGTTTTCGCGGAGTTGGAGTTGGTAATTTTTCGTTGAGAACACTATTCCCTGTAACAATTTTTTCCGATGCAACAAGATGAAGCATTGATTGTTCGGGTTTAATCCAAGGACCACCGCTTCCAGTCCAACCGGGTCCGGAGTTGAGGGTGAGTTGCAGACCGAGACGTTCGGTTTCGTGAACGGCGTGAGCGAAAAGTTTTTGCCATTCTTCGCTCATAAAATCAATGTTCCCGCGTGTAACACCTGTTCTATTAACTTCCATGAGAATGACGCCTCCGATACCTTGTTGTTTCATAGATTCGAGGTCTGCGGTAATACCTTCTTTTGAAAGGTTACCGTCCATAATGAACCAATAAACCCAAGGACGCACCGAATCTGGCGGCGACTTAAACTCTGCAAGTTCCACCGCAAACAAAAATTGAACAACAAGAAAAAACAGAACAACATAAAAAATTCTCGTCAACATAAATACTCCTTTTTGTAATATTTATACTTTCCTAAAAATACGGAAATTGTAATCGTTCGGTGAAGTTTTTGTTCTCAATATTAACTCCACTCGAAATGTGATGCGGTGTCTAACTGTAGGGAACAAAACACAACTTATCATACATTATTTTATTTTGTCAACAAGATGTGGTGTCTAACTGCAGGAGCAAAACATAACCTACAAGGTATATCGTAACTGTCTATTTCATTAATTGCTCGAATACATCGTTCCAATAGTCCGCAGATTACGCAGATTTTCGCAGAAAGAAATTGGGTGTATTTTACGGAAAATATTGTAATAATTTAGCGATTTGAATCGTTTAGTTGAATTTGAACTAAAATTTTCGTATGTTTTGTTATTTTTTTTGTTTCGTATTCTCAAAAAAGAATCTGCGAAAATCTGCGGACGAAGAATCGGCGAAACATCACTTACATTGTTACATCATTTATAAAATAAAACATCAATCAAATACCACCTGAAATATAATCTCTGAAAAT
>JAITBS010000228.1 GCA_031283515.1 Planctomycetaceae bacterium | reverse complement strand
TTTTTCGTGTGTTTCGTGTTCTAAAAAAAATTCCACTAAAATATTACTGTTTTTTTTATTCCTTTTGTTGTTGCAAAAAAATCTTGCAATTTCAATATTAAACAACCCTTTGAATCAATAAAATTAAAAATGTACAAAAAATTTTCGTTTTTCATTTGTTTTTTGATTGTTTCCGTTTCCTTCTCAATGGGCGGAGACTTACCTAATTTCCATTCAGCCAAACAAGGCAAAATCGGTTGGTCTGATCCCGAAACAATACGAAAAGAACCAATCGTTTCACTTTATGAAAAGTTTCGTGTTCCGCCTCAGGGTTACGGTGAAGTTCCATTTTATTGGTTCACCGGAGACAAGTTGACCAAAGAACGTCTTCGTTGGCAACTCGATTTTCTCTGCGGTAAAGCACTTCCGGGTGTTTCGCCGGATGAGTTACCGAAAGATTATCCGTTACCGCGTGTTCAGGGAATTCAAATCAATATGGCTCATGCCAAAGGTTCCATTGATGGAAAACCGTATGGATTATTTGGTAATTCTTATCCGCTTGACCCACCGCTTTTTACTACGGAATTTTGGAATCTTTGGGCTTGGCTTGTCGAAGAAGCCGACCAACGAGGAATCGGCGTCGGAATCAGTGATTACACATTGGCGTGGCCCGGACAAGGATTTGTTGTCGATGAAGTTCTTGCCGATCCCAGCCGTCAAGGAAAAAAATTAATGATGAAAAAAACACGGCAGGCAAAAAATACTATCGCAACACCGATTGATTCCGTACAGAATGAAATTATCACGATAGACTATTCGCAACCTGATGATTCCGAATTGATAGACCGTTACGTTTTTTATTGGGAAACTCAACCGAAATCCATTGATCCAATGGATGAAAAAACCGGAAAACTTATTGCTGACGGTTTTTTCGGTGAATCGGAACGTCATGTTCCCGAACCATTTCGTCGATCTTTGAATTATTATTTTCAGGATGAATTACTTCTTGGTATTGATGGTTTAATCTGGACACCACGATTCGCCGAAGAATTTCAAAAACGAAAAGGATATGATATTCGTCCGAAATTGCCTCATCTTTTTGAACAGATTGACGATACAACACCAAAAATTCGTCTCGATTATCATGATGTTAAAGTGGCTTTATCAGAGGACGGTTATTTCAAACCGGTTGGTACGTGGCACAGTGATCGCGGTTTACTTTATGGTTGTGACCAGATGGGACGCGGGCAAAATCCAATGGAATACGGTGATTATTTTCGTACAATTCGCTGGTACAGTGCTCCCGGACATGATACACCCGGCTCAGGTGCCGATATTATCAAGGGAAAAGTGTCCTCGTCGATTTCACATCTCTACGGTGCCCCGCGTGTTTGGCTTGAAGGTTATCACTCCGCCGGATGGGGAATGACTCTTGAAAATTTGACCCGAACAACAAATGAAAATTACGCTGTCGGTTGTAATCTACTTTGTCTGCATGGTCTTTATTACACAACTTATGGAGGTTTCTGGGAATGGGCTCCACCATGTTATCATTTTCGGATGCCGTACTGGCGGCACGCCGGTGTTTGGTTACGTTATTTTGAACGATTAAGTTTTCTCCTTTCACAAGGAAATCATGTTGCCGATGTTGCCATCGTTTATCCTGTTGAACAGGGTGCCGCCGGTTTTGACTGTAATCATTCAACAACGGTCGCGTTTGAACTCGGTAGGAAAATTTACCGCAACGGAATTGATTTTGATTTTATTGACGGTCAATCTATTGCACGATCTTCCATCGGTGAAAAAACATTAAATGTTGCCGGAGAATCTTACCGTGTTTTGGTTCTGCCTGCGATGAAAGCTCTGCGGTGGGATGCAATAGAAAAAATCCGTGAGTTTCACCGTCATGGCGGTATTGTTATTGCATTGGAATGTTTGCTTGAAGCCTCTGATCGGATAGGTGCGAATGATCCTGAACTTCAAAAAATTATGCGCGAAATTTTCATTGATGGTAAAGGGATTTTTCTTTCATCAGAAAACAAAAATAATAATCGTTTCATTGGTGAACCGCGCAGTTATGGCGGCGGTTTCAAAGGTCGTTGGGTTTGGTCGGAAAAAACGTCACAAAATGTTGCTTTCAAGACCGTTTGGAATCATGGAAAATGTCGTGCGAAAATTCGTTTTCACGCCGATAATGAAGGAACCCTTTTTGTCAACGGTCAACCAGTTGGAACAACGTCCGATTACGAAAAGGGTTGGATCGGAGAAATTGATTTGAATCATGGAGACGTTATCGTTGCGGAATGCCGAGACAGCGATCAACCCGGAAAACAAACTGCCGGATTCTTTTTTGCTGCGGTTATTGACGGTAAAACCGTTTTAAGCAGCGAAACGTTTTTGTGTTCAACAAAAAAAGAAGTATATCATAACGATCTTTGGCGATGTTCCGCTTCTTTGGAAACACTTGACGCCGTTAACCAACTTTTTGTTCATGAATATCATCTTACAGGTATTCGCGGTCAACAGTTACAAAATTCAATGGATTTTTCAGCGGCGGTAAATAAGATTATTTCGGAAAATTTTGTTCGGGATTTCGAAGTGGATGGAGGAGCTTGGGTTATGCATCGACGTATCCCGACTGCTGAAGGAAATGTTGAAATTTATTTCGTTCAACATGCAGCAAAAGATTCACAGGCAATTTTTCGGGCAAGCGGTGAAGTTCAACTTTGGGATGCGTGGAATGGTCAGGCGTCAAAACTCTTGGAAACACAATCTCTTGAAAACGGACAAACTCAGGTACGTTTACCGCTTGATGCACAAGAAGGAAGGATTATTGTTTTTTTACCGAAGGGAAAATTCGACACAAAAATTCCAACTTACAGTCGTTACGTGAATACGGTTCCTCCGCGTGTTATTGACGGTGATTGGGATTTTGAACTTGTTCCGACATTGGATAATACTTTTGGTGATTTTCGGCTTCCGGTCAAAAAAAATCCGTTTGATCATTCCTTTATGTTAGGTGCTGAGGCTCGTCGTTTCAAAGTATTTACCAAAGACGCCGGATTTTCTTGTACAGAATTTATTGATCCCAATTTCGATGACTCAATTTGTCCGACAATAACTTATAGTTTCGGAAATCAAATGTTTCTCTATAATCTGAAAAACGGAGAAGCCGACCAAGAACTCGAATCAGTGCTTTTGAAAGGTGATAACCCAATGGCAATAGGTAATGTATCGCGTCAACCCTATAGATTTTCGTGGCGTTGGGGAGTTGAAGGTGAACCGGGTGATCAACGCGGTTATCATGGATTAAAAAAAATCGTTTCTGATCATTTTCTTATTGTGCCGGAAGGGACAAATTATTTTACCACTTCTATTTTTGTAGAAAAAACAACTCGTGTTTTTGTGGAACAAGCAGATGATTCTGTTCCCGGAACAATAACTCCATCTACGATTTGGATTAACGGACATAAAATAGAAGAAGAAACCGAATTAACGAGTGGTATTCATCATGTCGTTATTAAGTTCGTAAAGTCGGGACGATCACACGTCGTTTTTAGTACAAGCCGTGAAAACGAACCGTCGAACCGGACTCCGCTTGCTATGAAATGGTTTGACCGAAAAACAATTTTACGTTACAAACCGGTTTCAACAGAAAATAACGAACAATGGTTTCGTTTTACCGCACCGCCGGGATTAGCAGAAATTGCTTTGAATCCAGTTGGCAATGGAACGGTGTTTGTGCATGGAAAAGAGATTCAATCGTTCAAAAATTCTAATGGGCAACTGATTCGTATCAATATTCCACAAAATATCCGATGCAGTAATTCTGTAAGTGTAACAATTCGAATGACTGATG
>JAITBS010000141.1 GCA_031283515.1 Planctomycetaceae bacterium | reverse complement strand
TAATATATCAGTGGCATTTTTGTTTTTCGATTTTCACCCCGACAGGGGTGTGATTTTCATAACCGCAGGTCATCGACCTGCGGACTCGTACAACTAAAAAATCTCTGTCTGAAAGACAGAATTTTAATTATCGAAGGTGTGATTCGGATCGTTTAGTTTCGTCTTTCAGACGATGTTGTTGCGAGGTACTTACCGTAGGTCGCGCTTCGCTTGACCTACGGTTATGAAAATGCCACCCCTTTGGGGTGAAGAATAAAAAATAATAATTCCACTGAATATATTACCACAAATTTTTAATCCGCAAATTACGCGGATTTTCGCGGATTATACTTTTTGTAATCATTATTTTAATGTTGTAACAATTTATATGAAATAATTCCAATGCTGGTAGTCAACCTTTCGGCGAAAGTCCGCCTACCTTATAATTTCTAACTGTAAACAAATTCAAAAATATTCCACTGATAGATTACGTTTTAAGCAATAAAGCGATGCTTTGAAAAACACCAATTACTTGGGTTCATCGGAGGTCAAATAGCGGACAAGATGACGCCCAATAACTTGAAAACCACGTTGGTTGGCATGAACATAATCTCGTTTGAACCAACCATAACATTTACCGGAATCCATCATATACTTCCACGTAATACCGGTTAAATCAACAAATTCACAATTTTCATCTTCGGCAAGTTTTTTTAGTTCGGCACGGTAAGAATATTTTTCGGCATTGATTTCAAATGTCCAATTTTTCAGATGCGGATCGGATTCGGCTCCGAACACCGGTGTCAACAACATAATTTCCGGCGATTGTTTTGACCGAACTTGATGAATGACCGAACGGATTGAATCAATATCACCACGCTGGCTGATTCCGCCAATCATCAATAAATCAGGGTTATGTTTCAAAACGTAATTTTCAATCCGGTTCTCGTCCTTGTACCACCAACAACCCGTCGAACCGCGAAGAGACATAATCCGTTCGATTTTGCAGTTCGGATATTGGCGTTCGAGAATCTTGTCGTAAAACGAAGACCCCGTATCGCCCATAATACTGTCGCCAAGCATGACAATTTTCAATGTTTCACCGTTTCGCAATTTTTCCATTGTTTTCGGAATATGTTTCCAACGGTCTTTAGGCGGATCATATTGAATTGGATTCATGGCAGCGTACACCGCATCGGCTCGCTCCAACGGCGACAAACCGGCGTATGGGTCTTTGACCGAACCATCAACAAGAAATGCCCCAATCCGAAGAGTTCGTTGACCAGCCGGTTGTTGCTCCGCGAAACGGAGTTTCAAGACGTGTTCTTTGGTAACTTCCAAACCATCAACTATTTTAGTAACACGAACAACAGATTCGTCAATGTTAAACGGTTGGGCGTTAAGGATTTTCCAATCGGAATTATCAATCGAATATTCGTACACAGCAGCAGTGTTATCGGCAAGATCAAGCAATCCGATTCCAGAACCTGTGAATTTCATTGTAAGTGTGCTGCCCAAAGGATCTGCACCATCCAAAGATTCGGCAATCAGAATATGACGAAAATATGGAATCGGCGATTGTTTTCCGGCAATCCAGTTTTTGGGGTAATACGTCCAGTCGTAACTAATGACTTGGGCGTGTTCCAAATTCGTTGCGGAAATCGGAGCCGGAACCGTTTGGGCAATAATTTTTGAAGTCTTATTTTGTTCCGCCTGCCGAAAAGTAAGACAAGCATCAATGAATTTTTGCATCGTTACCGCATAAATTTCTTCACCTTTGGGACTTGGTTGGGCTCCGGCAGCGAAAAAATCGGAGCGTGAAATTTCTCCGGCGTTGATTTTTTCAGCGGCAACTTTGGCAAGATTGACACTGGGCAAACCGTAATGTTCGGCAACCTTTTCCGCCCACCGAATAACATGAGGAGTTTGACCGGTGTTGAACACAGGGAGCATTTCCGGTGAAAGCGTGTAAACGAAAACGATATCCATTGTTCGCCGGAACGAGAGTAAACCGCGAACAATACCTTCCCATGCATCAATGATTTCCTGTTCATTTTTACCGAAATCATCTGGGGCGAAATCGATAAATTCGATACATGCGTTGTGAACAGTTGCTCCGAACACAGGTTCTGCACGGGCAACACGAAAAGCTCCGTACCACGAACCGCCTTGATCGGGAAATGGTTTCAGCCCGATATTAGCTCCTTCAAAATGTTTCCTGAAATATTCGACAACAGCATTGCAATAAGGGCGTTTACCTTTCAATGTTTCATTGCCGAAAAACGCAACTTGTTGATATTCTTTTTGCTCGAAGAGAATAAAACTGTTCGTTATTCCGTTCCGAACAACAAAATCATCTTCCGCCGCAACTAATGCAGTCAGAGAAAAAATTCCCGCAATAACACAACAATAAAATAATATTTTCCGCATAAACTATTCCCTTTCCGGTGTTTGGTGAAAAATGGTTAGAGCTGTAACTATTGGTGTAAGTATAACCGATTGCGATTATAAAGAAACAGTCTGTTTGGTCATCGTTCTCATAAGAGCAGTCCGCAGATCACGCAGATTTTCAGTAAGGTGAAATGATTTATTTGATGATTACAAAAAAACACGCTGTTTGTAACAACGTGTTTTCCTATAAAAAAGACGTGATGAAAAACGGCAAATTGAATGAGGATTGTCTCCATACTTAAATTGTTGTAAGAGATGGAGCAAAACTTGTCACAACAAAAAAATAAATGTACTTAATTACTTTGACAATTCGGTTTTTGTAGGAATTACAATGTACGTAATCTATCAGTAGAATATTTTTGAATTTGTTTACAGTTGGAAATTACAAGGTAGGCAACTAACAGGTAGGCGGTCTTTCGCCGAAAGGTTTCAAACAAAACAAAACAAAACAAAACAACATACAATACAATACAATACAATAAACCCACGGTCGCAACGGTTGGGCTTAGTATTGTGTTTTACGCAGTGAGTCCTTCATTTCCGTCCGTCAACAGGGGCAAGTCGGCGAGTATGCCGACCAACGGCGGGTGAAAACCCTTCGGCGAAACGTTGACTACCTTTGGAGTTCCATTGGTAAACATGTTGACGAAGATTCCACTGATATATTACAGAGATTCTTATTGTAAACGTCCTTTGGTAATATTAAGGAACAAGTCTTCCAAATGGGCTTTGTGTTGGCGAAATTCGGCAATCTGAACGCCCTTGCCAATAAGCGAAGACAACAACATACTGTCATCGTCGCCAGTTAATAACGCCGCAACTTCATCTCCCGTAATTTGTGCCGTCTCAACTATCGGTTCTTCAAGAACCAGTTTCAATAATGTTTCAAGATCATAATTCTTGGCTCGAATCATTGTCATTGGTCTCATTTCCATTGATTCGATAATATTTTCAATTTTTCCGGCACGGAGTAATTGTCCGCGTTCAATAAAAGCAACACCATCACAAATTTCGCCAAGTTCACTCAAAATATGGGAACTAATCAGGATTGCTTTTCCTTGTTCCCGCAAGGCTTTTAGGAGTTCGCGAAGTTCGATTCGTGCTCGCGGGTCCAGACCTGCCGCCGGTTCGTCAAGAACAAGAACAACCGGCTCATGAACTATCGCCCGCGCTAAACTAACACGTTGTTTCATCCCTTTTGATATTTGGGCAATTGTTTTGTCCTTAAATTCAGTTAATCCAGTGAACTCTTCAATATTTTGAACAATTTTATCCCGTTTCGGGTTGTGTAAACCGTAGGCACGAGCAAAAAAATCAAGATATTCATGCACCGTAATATCTTTATGGGCAGGCAATGAATCCGGCATATAACCGACCATTTTGCGGACAAGATCAGGATATTGCACCACACTGATTCCATCAACAAAAATGTCGCCGGAAGTAGGTTCATCCAGAGTTGCGAGAATACGCATTGTTGTTGTTTTTCCAGCCCCGTTCGGACCAACAAATCCGTAAATCTGACCGCCATGAAATGAAAACGAAAGATCATCAACAGCTTTGGTATTCGGAAAATACCGCTTCAATTTCGCGATGTTGACTTCCATAGAAAACACTCAGGGAAAAAGTTGACCGGTTTTTGCCGGAATTATTTAAGAAAACAGTTTCATTTTACCCAAAAGAAATCAAAAATATAAGAGGGGTTGATAGTTAATAGTTAATAGTTAATAGTTAATAGTGGAGAGTGAATAGTGAATAGTTTCGCAAGCGGAATGTTACCGTTTGGGGTCGTAAACCGCTTGCAGCATCTTCAAGTTCGGTTTTGTCCAAATATTCAAAATTCTTGAGCATAGACTATTATTCGTTAGATTGAGTAACTATACTTTTGAGATTCATTGTTTTAGTGTTACGGCAATTTGTATTAAACAATTCCAATAGTGGTAACGGATTCCAATGGTGGTAGGCGACCTTTCGCCGAAAGCAGCAGTTTGTTTTGTTATTGTGTTGTACACAGTTGTTTTTAAATTTTCAGCCGTCACAGGGACAAGCCGGTGAGTACACCGACGCAATGTTTCGGCGAAATGTTGCCTACCTCTTAAATAAATCGTAACTTAATAAAACATCAATCAAGTGAATACAAGAAGTAGAGATCGTATGAATATTCTTGATTATTGGTAAGAACAATTGTTATTTTGGTACGTTCACAATTATTTTGGTGTTTTTTCGTTTGTTTTTTCGTTTGCAGTATTATCTTTTTTTTCGTTTCCATTTTGTGCGGCGTTGTCGATTAGAGATGTAAGCGGTTCGCCATTACCAATACGTTGCAGAATATCGCAAAGGTCTTTGAGTTCCTCTTCACCTTGCATTGCGTACAGAATTTCACCGCGTTTTTTTTCCTCCATCGCCAACAACATTGTCAAAACCCGTTGCATCGCACCATCCTTGATAAAACGACGAATCACTTCTTTCGCCTGTTCCGGCTCCATACTCTCAAGTAACCGTGTTTCTTCGGCAAGTCCGGCATCATTAGCCTTCTTTTTTTCTTCCGCCAGCCTTTTTTCAAATGCTTTGATCAAGGAATCATCTTTTTGTTCCGATTTTTTTTCTTCAACAGGAGTTTCGGCTGGCGGCGGGGCAACCACGATTGTTTTTGCAACAGATTCATGTTGAAATTCATCTTCCCGTGTTCGTTTGGCACGGTGTTCCAAAACTTCCTCGTAACTCATCTCCGCAATACGGTCTTCCACCGCCTGCTGAATATCGGCAATTTCAAAACCCTGCGCAATAGCAAGCATTTTGATCCACTTTTCATAGTCAATCTGCCACGCATATTTCAAGTAAGCTCCCAAAATAATTGCCGCCAAAAACATACTGGTACAACCATAAAGTGCCAGTATTCCGCTAACTTTTAATAATTTGTCCAACATCTTAATACTTGTAATAAATAAAGTGTGTAAAAAATAGTCCTGTAAAAAAACAAAATAATTGTACAAAAACTACTGTCAAAATATCCCGATAATATTATCTCAATAATTATTATTTTGCCATGACAACCGGTAATTCATTCCAATGTGTTGTGTATTTGGGACTTTGGTGTTCCGATGCTCCGCGCCAATATTGTTTCATGCCCTGAGAACCAAAAAATAATTTTCCCTTTCCCATTGTTTGATTAATATGATCAACCGATTCCATTAACCGTTCTTCTTGATAATGTTCTTCCGGTGTTTTATTATCCATATTGAAAAGTATTCCTTGTGATTTTATTACGGTGTTATCTTTCAGATTGAGCAAAATTACTGTTGCTTTTTTATATGGAGTTCCCTGCCGAAATAAACTTCTCAATAATTCCAATGCGGTTTGAATTACTGTTGGTGAATGAGCGGTTGCTCGGTTAAATCCTTGTGCTTTACCTTCGGAAAGATATGTTTCTTTGTATCGACTCGTATTAAGGTGAACATAAATTCCCGATGCAACCGTCCCATCACTTCGGGCTTGTTCACAGGCTTTGGCGGCAAAAGTTGCGACGGCTTCTGCAAGCGTTTGAAAATCGTCAATAGTTTCATGAAAAGAACGTGAGACCTGAATACTTTTTCGTGGTGACGGCATGTTGTTCAGATCAATACAATGTTCCCCATTCAACTCCCGTATCAATTGTTCCTGAAGAATACCAAATTCACGACGCATCCAATGCGGATCAATCATCGCCAAATCATGAGCGGTATGGATTCCCAACTTCACCATTTTAGGAGCCAACCGCCTGCCCACTCCCCACACTTGATTGATTTCAATTCGGGAAAGAATTTCGTTGCGGTATTCTTTGTCTATCAAATTACAAATTCCATCACCTTTTTTCGCAATATCATTAGCAACCTTCGCAAGAGTCATTGTTGGTCCCAATCCAAGTGAAACAGGAATTCCCGTCCACTTTTTTATTATCGTAATTATTTCATGCTGAATCGGTATGATTGTTTCAGAATCAAGCCCAAGATTGCTAAAATCAAGAAACGCTTCATCAATCGAATAAATCTCAACCGATGGAACCCAACGGTACAACATTTGCATTATCCTACTGCTAATATCACCGTAAAACGAAAAATTCGAGGAAAATACGGTAATTTTACCGGATTCGGCTAACCGTTTGATCTTGAAGTAGGCTTCGCCCATTGCAATACCAAGTTGTTTCGCTTCCGGTGAACGCGCAATGACAACTCCGTCGTTATTCGAAAGAACAACAACCGGTTTGTTCACCAAATCAGGACGAAACAACCTTTCACAGGAAGCAAAAAAATTGTTACAATCAAGGAGTCCATAAATTCGTAATGACATGATATGAACGGAAGAAATTCCATTCCGGTTTACAGGTCTTCGGTAAAATTGGTCAGTAACGAACAAGCCGCGGCGTGAACAGTTAACGACTTTAATGCGATTACATCTGTCCGTTGATTTAATGAATCAACAATATGTGAAGGAACTTGCCCAAATCTATCGCGTAGGATGTCCATGATTATATTAACTCTACCTTTCAATTCGCCGATTTCAATTCCATGAGCTTCACCAAGTTCGAATCCTTCTTGTAAAATTCCTTTTTGAATGGTGTTTGCCATTCGATTCCCTCCGTTCCATTGAAAACATTTGTAATGGATTGAACAATTGGTTCTGTAGTTAGATTATTTGTCCAGGTACAATATTGTGTGATGTTTGCAGTGATATCTAGTGTTTGTTAGCCTTTAATTTAGAGAATACTGTGTTTTCCGATAAGCCTGTTTGGTCAAGGTTACCTTTCTGTCTGTCCCAAATTTTAAGATTAACAAAGACCCAGTTAAGACAATGGAAGTATAATTCCGCTTGCCGTTATTCACGAACTCTCCCGCCAATCAACGCAATGCGTCCGAAAATTCACGTAACGTCTGACATGTTGCGGCGTCAATCACCAAAGATTCTAATGCAATCGGATCATTCATCCGCCGAACTGCCGTTTCAATCTTTTTAGGAATCTTAACAAATCGCTTATGCAATAAAGACAATACCGCATTACGTCCAAATTCAGTTCGACCTTCGGTTCTGCCTTTTGTGATACCTTCGGTTCGACCTTTTGTGATACCTTCGGCAACTAATTCATCTAATAATGATGTTGGCATGGGAACTCCTTTCTTTTGAATTTCTTTAATAAGGTTATTGTAATCTTGATGTTTAAACAATTTTGCGCTGGTTGTTGCGTAATGCAATGCGTCGCGCCAGAAAAAAGAATAGACGGGAAACAAAAAATCTGGAACAAAAATAAAACTTCGTCTTGAATTTTCGGGTTGCACTATTTGAGCGGTAATTCGCTCTCCAAAATCAGTGCAATTTGTTTTATCAACTAACCCTAAACTGTCGCAATGAAGAGTAGAACTATTACCGACATACCGGTAAAGGTTTTTATCTTTTCCCTTAAATCCGATTGGATCTTTTGAAATCCATCGTCCGACTTTCGCATCATACCATCGATTAATATTTCACTGTAAATCAGTTACATTATTAAATAGTTCTCATTATTCGGCAATAATTGGTCGGAAGCCGACATTCATTACTTTTTGCCAGGGTTCGTACAGAACTCGTGTTGCCGCACCTACAACTTTGGGGCGGTCTTTCCAACTACCACCACGCGCAACAACTTGACCTTTTGATGTATTAACAGACTCCAAATGACCTGTTTCAGAATTGCCGGGTTCAGGATATGTCCACTCCCAAACATTGCCAATCACATCGTACAATCCCCAAAAATTCGGCTCATACTGTTTCACATAATCCACAACAAACCATTTGTCCGCAAACCGATCATCGCGTAACGGAAAAATCGAATCCTGTGCGTAAAACCGGCGTTTGTGAACCGTACTGCCGTTTTCCCACGTCGTATAAGTCTCCCGAACCTCCGCTCCGGCAAGATTGGCATACTTTGAAAAATCCGTGTTGCGGTCGCCAAACCAAAACGGAGTTGTTGTTCCAGAACGCGCTGCCCATTCCCATTGCGATTCCGTCGGCAGTGTTACCTTTTTACCAGTCTTGCCGGAAAGCCAACGGCAAAACATTTCGGCTTCCTGAAACGAAATCCTCGCAACCGGTTGATCCGGATGGTTCGCAATATAACCCGGCACAATATGATCTTTACCATCTTCCCGTAAATACCGCGTGTCATGATTCGAATCGTAAATTCCATATTGCCCGTTGGTAATTTCCGTTTCCGCTATCCAAAACGGTTTGTCAATTTTAACAATTCGGCGTTGCCGTTCATCAGGAAAACCGTCTAATTGTCCCATAATATATTCGCCCGCCGGAATTTTAACAAACACAATTTGGCGGTTGTTGCCCAAATCGATCTGTGTTTCAAGAATCGGCGGCGACTTTTCCTGCCCTTGAACCGGTTGCCACGCCCAAGACGAATCACTCGGTAAACCATGTTCCGGTGTTCGTTGCGGTTCCTTGCCGAGATTGACAACAAGTTTGATTCGGGAGGACACCTCAATCGGTTGCGGTTTGTTAAACGGAAAATTCGGAACCGATAAATTATCTGTTGCGGAATATTGTTTAATGACTTCATCCAGTTGTTTCGGTGTTAATTTTTGTACTTCCGTTTTTGTAACAGCGGCAAGCGATGTCCGATATTCTTCTTCGGGGTTTGTGTCGAGATCGGCGTAAAGTTTTGAAAGTTCCAGCCGCCGTTTTTCAAATTCAGGATTAACCCAATGTCCTCGATACGGAACATTCAAATCAATCCATGTATAAATTCTGTCCCATGATTCTTTGTCGAGTTGAACACCGTAATGTCCTCTTTTAAGCATCTGAACGAGTTCACTCACACCAGCGTGGTAATCCATCGGCGGCAATATGTCAAGATCGCCCTCAGGACCCGGACGCCAAGTAAAGGGATTCAACGCGGAATAGGAAGTATCCGTACGCCAATTTCCGGTGTTATGAGCTTCAAACGAAAGTATTTTACGTTCTGTTTTATTGACATCGTTGTGACAGGAAACACAATGTTTTTCGAGCATCGGCTGAATTTCCGTTTCGTAACCGAATGGTCTGGCGGGACCGTAAAACGGAGTCATTTCGCTTGGCGGTCGGTTCGCCGCGGCAACCCGTTTGTTCGGTGTTACTTCCAACGGCGTTTCGTGGCAACCGATACACGCTTGTTGTTCCCCCGGCATACAAAGCGTCCACGACCGCATTAACTGAATCGCCCGACCTTCAGCGTCAAGAACTTGAATTGAAATGGGCGTATTTGCCGGAATATTGAAACTGGCAGAGCCGTCTTCTTCGATGGGAACTGTTCCAAGAATTCGTTTAACATCCCAACTGGAAACCATTCCAACCGATTCATGTCCGCCGCTTTTTCGGAAACCGAAATGATAGGCGAAAATTCGAAGCGATTTTGCAGTTCCGCGCGGAACTCCTTTAAGACCGCCGCCCTGATAAACATCCGTAATAAACATTGTTCCCTGTTTACTTTCCGAATCAGTCATATCTGTTCGTACCGGCGGACGTTGCCGTGAAGTAACCGGAATCGGTTGGAGCAGTGAATCGTTCGGAAGTTCCATAATTTTTGTCATATTATCGAAACGGTCAACAAGATAAAGTCCGAACATTCCGCGATCCGCAATCTTCATACTCACGAGATAATAATTTTCATTGAGCGGCCAAGGATAAACGAAACGATATTTTCCGGCTCCGCCCTGATTATCGTAAACATTGCCGACCACTTCACGACCATAACCAGGGATTTCCTGAACACAACCTGTTTGCTCTTTAGGAAAAACACGCGGGAAAACATTTAAATGAGTAAGCGGCGGAGCCCATTCTTTTGAGGTTGGATCATAGCGCATTGGATATTTTGAGGCGAGTTGGGGGTTAATCAAAAGGAGTCGTCCTGCTTCGGGAATACCGCCGCCGGCGGTGTGATGTCCGCTGACCACGCCGATAACCATACTGGAATGACCGGGAACGGCACGCGGATTTTTGAAGGCTGTTGGAAAATAGGAACCGCTTCCCCAAATCGCTCGTTGCTGACGTCCATCCGGTTGCATGGCGAAAAGGATTCGGCTCATGTAATGCGGAATATCCGAGTATTCCCAACGTAAATACATCACACGTCCATCGTGCATCACACTTGGATGCCAATCACTGTCCTGTTCAAACGTGAGTTGTCGAACTTTTTTGGTTTCTGTTGCCACACGGTAAAGATTGACCATAACCCGATTACCATTTTCACAAGGAAGTCCTTGCATTCCGGCAGTGGAAGCAGAAATAATTTGTCCTTCTTCGGGCAGATAACAAGAGTCAAACCAATCGACATCGGTTTGGTCAGTGGGAGTGAGTTCCCGAAGATGCTGACCGTCAATGCCAATTTCAAACACCGCCCAACGTCCATTTTGGTTGATCGACGAAAACATAATCCGTTGACCATCAAAATGGAGTTCGAGATCACGGATAATTGCTCCGTCGGGATGCTGATAAATTGGAGTCAATTTGGGTTGTGTTCGGATATTGTTCAAGAGGACTAATTCATTATTCCAACCTTTTCTGGAAATTGTATCGTTTGTATAAGAATTAAGAGCGACAAATCCCCAACCTTTTTGTGTATTACGGCGGACTAAAAGAATGTTATCGAAATCGAGTAACGGATTGGCAAGTGCTGCTTCGCGGAGTATTGTGTCAAATTCATTTTGGGCGTTGGGATTTTTTTTCAAATCTTTCTTTTTTTCAGCGGTTTCGTGGAGTCGTTTAAGATATTCTTTCCCTTTGGGATATTTTTCGCCAAAGGTTGCGATGAGGTCTTCGACCATCCGTTGAGCGGATTCCGGCGTATTGACGGGAACACGACCATTATCGTAAGCCGACACCCGTAAAACTTCAAAAAACAAAACAAAACCGAAAAAACAGAAAAAAATAATAGATCGCAACATGTTACAATTCCTAAAAAAAGTTAAATTGGCGAATTGGTGAAACGTTCTGAACTCCTCTACAAAATCAACTTCTCACGTCAGAAATGTATTTACCATTTAACGTGAGCCGAATTTTAAATTGGGAACGATTAATGATACTTTTCCTTGACGAAACTGTCAACAACGAAGTTGTCCGCTTTATAATTGCCCTTTCAGAACCAGAGAACTAATCGCCCGTTGAGCATGTCCGGTAAACGGCGATGGACAGTTGTTTCAATTTCAAGATCAAGATAACGCGTGCTAAAATGTGAAGCAATCACGACCGCGTTTTGGAATAAATGTTGACGATCAACAATATCGTCAAGATGGATATGTCCATATTTATGGATGCGTTCACCACGATGACGTTTGGCAACAAATGAAAGTTCCATAATCAAAATGTCCGCTTGAAACATGGTTGGGTTTTCATCCAGTGTTTGAATGCGGCTGTCGCCAAGATAGGCAACCTTCGGAAGACGAATCTCCCGAGATACCTCAACTCCCGAAATCGCTAAATTACGAATCGCTAATTCATTCAACGAACTGTATTCTTCCTTCAAACGTTTACGACGCTCCCAAACAATGTAGCCGACAGAAGGGATGGTGTGATACGTTTTCACCACAGAAACAATAAGACCATTCGATAAAAGCATCTCGTCCCCAGGCTTCACCCCGTTGAGCCGACAAGGAAGTGAACCATGATCCAATCGCGAAAAGATACTCAGAAGTTGGCGAACCGTCGCAACCGATTCCTCCGGCAAAAAAATAGTCGGCGACTCCATCTTCATCATGCGGCGCCGAGCAACATACGCCGGAAGTGCCAACAAATGATCCATGTGCGTGTGGGAAACAAACCAATATGGAGTCCCCATAAATGACCACGGCTGGGAACCTAAATCGAACCCCAGCTTCAACTCAGGAATCCGCCAATAAGTCTGCATCGCAGCCCGCGAAAATCCCTCCACTGTAAGTCCGCAAAATTGCTCACGACGTAATGGTTGATCGTTATAACGTTGCTCAAACGGTTGATTCATGCTCGTTCTGTGTGAGTTCCTTCGTAACCCCACGATCTGGGCGGATTCTATTGATCACGACCATACTATTGAATAAATTCAAGAATGCCAAAACGCTCCGGTGTATGAGCCGAATCGTTCATCGTCGGTTGCCAACCAAGAAAAACATTCTCCTTAATCGCATGACGATAAAAATTAATCCGCCAACATGTTCCGCTCACCGGTTTACTAACACCAAACCCCGAAAACGGAATACGCATCTCTGTTGTCCAACATCCCGCTTCAGAATCAAGATGGACTGCCGCTTCAAAATGACTGTTCCAAAGAAAATCCTTGTGCGGTAAGTCCAGCATCAAATCAATCTTTTCTCCTGTCGGCGCCACCTCATATTCCGAGTATCGGTTGATCTTTGCCGGATTCGGATTGATAAACACTTCAACAACATCACGATCCCAAAGACCAACCCGTTTGCCTTCATAAATCGCCGGTTCAAATGTTACCAATTGACGGTAAGGAGCAACATAAGCAATGTAAAGAAATTCCTCCGTCCAAAGTACACGAACTTCCGTTGAAAGAGCCGGAACCGTCTCACCGTTTTTAATAATCCTTTCAATCTTGACCGTCTCCGTCTGTTTCCAAATCTCCTCATCAAGCCGCCCATCAAGAACAACCGGTGAGGTCGTATATTTCGCGGTTACTTTGGAATTTTCGCCGTGTGCCGTCAGATTGACCGGAAAAAATAAATTCGTTATCGAAAACAAAAACAAGAACAACAATAATCGAAATCGACTCATCGGATTTGTTATTTTAAACAGGAATAAACAAATATAAAAGAACATAAAAAATGACAAAATCTGCTGTTACTCAAAATTCACGAGGTTTAAAATTGGGAGGAACATCTATTTTGACAGTATCACCGCTTTGAGTGATCACATAAAAACCTGCTTTAATTGCTGTCTCTTTAGCAGCAGCCGGAAAAACCGCACCGGCAATCGCTCCAATAATGACCTTACACGTGTTCCAATGCCGTTCATAATACCGTCGCACAATTTCCATCTGTTTCAATTGTCTCTTAACATCATGAACGGTTGGTTTGGTTTTAACTTCTATTACTGCAATTGTTTTTTCATTTTCGAGCAAAATATCAACTTCTGTAACAACTCGTCCATTCTCACTGATTTCGAGACCGCCTTTCGCAACTCCGTCAAAATGATAACCCAATTCATTGAACCG
>JAITBS010000136.1 GCA_031283515.1 Planctomycetaceae bacterium | reverse complement strand
TGTTACCATACAAATAATTTTAGACTGTTTCAAAGTTCCTAGACAAGCGCACCCGCAAACAAAACGATTGCCGCAACACTTATTCCACTTTGTTTGCAATTGATATTTGAGTCATTCTTTTTATTCAGATAAAATAAAATCATCACTCCAAATTAGTCTAACTCTTTTGAGTTTTAGGGTATCTAATTCGGAAAAAGTTTTGTTATAATTTTTCTTTGAGAATAATTTTGTAATAACATCAAAATTATCCATAAGAAAACTAATAGATTCATCAATAGTCATATCCATTGTATTCTTCAAATCATCATTGTGCAAAAGAAAACATCTAAGAATATCCATGTCATGCCAACGATTTTTATCGATAACACAAGACATTTCAAGAAATTCATCTGATCGATCATGAACTATTCTAAAAACTAAATAGTTATTAGAAAAAGTATAATGATAATTTCCAAAAGATTGAGGAGAATAATTTTTTTCAATAAGTTGATAATTATTCCGTTCAAAAAAACTAAACAACATTTCGAGATTAGTCATTGAAATATTTTATCAGAACAAAAGTTAGGAAAAAATTAGGTTGAAAATGAGGTTGTTGTTCGTGTTCGCTTGTTTATCAAAAAAATAATGCTATATTCATTGTACTTTAAAATTCGTCTTTATAAGAGCAGAATTTTTATGTCTTTTATTTGAAAATCCTGTCAATTCTGTTTTTCCCGTCAAAATCTGTGATCTTGAAAAAAATCGAAAACCGAATTGTCAAGAGTGATGAGTCTGTTCCTAATTTTACGGTAACAGTTTGAAAAAAGTTTCACGAGCCTCAATTGCTTTGGGTAACTGTTGTTCCTGAGTCATATAAACAAGAATCCGATTTTTAGTTGTTCTGGTTTTGGTCATTGTTCCGAATGTTCCGCCATGACCGAAACCATCTTTATAAATTTCCATTCCCAGACCATATTGTTGCGGTAACACACCGGTTTGTTTGCTAGTAATTTCCCGAACCGAATTTTCCGAAAGAATCCGGCGATCCTCAAAAACTCCTCCACCCAACAACATCCGGTAAAAATTAACAATATCTTTGGCAGTGGAAAAGAGTCCTGCTGCCGCATCCGGTTGTCGGTTACGATTATCGAGCGGATGAGAAAAGCGTGTATTTTCTGTTTCCACAATTTTTTTTGTTGATTTATCAAAACGATAAGGTTTTGCCAAACGGTTGAGATCAGGAATAAATGTTGTGTTGGTCATCTCCAGCGGTTCGAAAAGCCGTTGCTGCAAGAAAACAGCATAAGGTTGACCGGAAATCCGTTCAACAATCATTGCTGCCGTATTGATTCCCATATTGGAATAAAGCGATTTTGTACCGGGTTGGGAAACAAAGGGAATTGTTGGAAAAAGAGTTGCCTCTTGCGCAAACGAAAGAATATCGAAACCAAATTTCCGGTGAATCTGTCCGCCCCAATCCATACCGCTTGTATGACTCAATAATTGCCGAAGAGTCGGCGGATGTTCACAAGGAACAAGAATCGTTTGTGTTTCATTTTTGATCAAAAGAACCCGCAATTCCGAAAATTCCGGAAGATACGTTGTGATTGGTTCATCCAAATTCAATTTGCCGTCATCAGCCAAAATCATTACTGCTGTTGCAGTTATTGGTTTTGACTGTGACGCAACCCAAAAAAGCGTATCGGTTTGCATTGGTTTTTTTGTTTCACGGTCTTGATAACCGAGCGTGTCCAGTTGAAGAATTTCATCCTTCGAGGCAATTGCTGTTACAAAACCTGCCATTTCACCGTTGTCAATATACGGCTGCAAAACAGATTTCACCGCAAATTCCTCCGCAACAACCGGAAAATACAAAACGAAAATGACACTTAAAAAGGAACAAATATTTTTCATAATATACCTCTTGTCGTAATATTGATGAAGTTTTATATTTTACAACACGGAACACACAAAATAGTACGAAAAATACAAAATTTTTGTTTTGACTTTTTTCGTGTTGTTCGTGTTATAAAAAATTCAACGGAATGATGATGAAAGTAATTTTTATAAAGACACACCGTCTATTATAATTATTCATACAAAATTTATAAAAAATGGACAACTATTGGTAAAAACCGCAGGCAACAACCGTAAGTAACAGTTTTCCGGTGAAACATTATTTAGTGAACTGTCAACCGCCATACCGTCTTTAATGTACTCCATACTTGCCGGACTGGGAATAAAAACGTTCAAAAAGTAATTGCCTCAAACCCAACTTGCTCAACTGCTCACCGAACAACCAAATCGTTTTGGAATCGGAAACTCTGTCCGAATAATGACGATTTTACAATCATTCTTTTTTTCTGATAGCGGCGGTGATAAGTGCGGCAAAGAGTGGATGTGGTTTGGTGGGTTGCGACTTAAATTCCGGATAAAATTGTACTGCCACAAACCAAGGATGTTCCGGTAATTCAACTGCCAGAACACAATGCCCATCAGCACTTTGTGCCGAAATTTTCATCGCGCTGTGTTCCCACTGATCGCGGTAACGATTATTAAATTCATAACGATGCCGAAACCGTTCCGAAGTTAAAGGGCGGTTTCCGTATGCTTCTGAAATTCGCGACGGTAATTGAAATACGATTGTGTCCGCTCCGGTTTTGGGAGAACCTTCACGTGGTGTAAAAGAAAGATGTCCGTCAAAATGATGTTCCCCCAAACGGTGTTCCTCACGAAGACAAATAACCGGATGCGGAGTATTTTTATTGTATTCGGTTGAGTGGGAATCTTCCAAATTCAAAACGTTACGGAAAAATTCAATCACCGTACATTGCATTCCAAGACCAATACCAAGAAACGGGATATTGTTTTCTCTTGCAATTCGTACGGCTTCGATTTTACCTTCGATTTCCGATTCGCCGAAACTACCGGATACAATAACGGCGTCTGCTTTTTGTAACTCTTGACGTGTTTCATTTTGCGGGACATGGCGGCTGGGAATCCGTAACTTCCGTATTTGTGTACGGTGGGCAATTCCGGCATGATCAAGAGCCTCATACGTTGATTTGTAGGCGTCCGGTGTTTCCGCATATTCGCCGACTACCGCAACTGTTACCTCATGAACAGGATTCCGAATCCGTTCCAATAATTCATGCCAATCACCCAATTCCAATTGTCCGGCATTGTGAATACGAAGTTTATCCACAATTAATTGATCCAATTTATGATCATGCAAACGAATCGGAACTTCATAAATCGAAAAATCTTTGTCCTTTTCTTCAATCACCGATTCCGTATCGATATTACAAAAAAGTCCGATTTTAGCACGTTCGTCGTGTGATAACGGTACTTCAGTCCGGCAAATCAAAATATCCGGTTGAATACCGATTTGGCGGAGTTGCCCGACGCTGTGTTGAGTTGGTTTGGTTTTGAGTTCCCGTGCTGCTTTTAGAAACGGAATGAGCGTCAGATGAATATACAAACAATTTTCTCTGCCAACATCAAGCGGAAATTGCCGAATTGCTTCCATGTGGGGCAAACTTTCAATGTCGCCGACTGTTCCGCCAATCTCAATAATCACCACATCAATTCCATGACCGCCAAGACGTGCAATACATTGTTTAATTTCATTTGTTACATGGGGAATGACCTGAACTGTTGTTCCTTGATATTCGCCGTGCCATTCTTTTTCAAAAACACGCTGATAAATCTGACCGGTTGTCCAACTGCTGTTCCAGGTCAATGGTGTATTTGTGAAACGTTCGTAATGACCAAGATCAAGATCGGTTGTACTGCCGTCATCAAGAACATAAACCTCACCGTGTTGTGCCGGCGAAAAAAGACCCGGATCAACATTCAGGTAGGGGTCTAATTTTTGTAACCGAACCGTTAAACCGCGATGTTCCAACAGCATCCCAATCGATGCACAGGTCAAACCCTTACCAAGTGAACTCACAACTCCACCCGTAATAAAAATGTATTTTGTCATAATATTTTTTGTCTTTTAATTTGTGTAATTATTCTGTGATTTATTTTGAAATTAGTTTATAAGTCCTGCCAATTGAGGTTCTAAGTTAATCAAGTCAGGTATTATAAACGAAAAACTCGAAGAATAAAAGTCCGTTTAATAAAAAAGTAATATTTCAATGGAATCTTTGTTTTTCAAGATTAAGTCCGTTAGAGGCAATGGTGATCAACCCAAAACAATCATCATACCGATCTTGCAGGATTTTATTGTGTGAGAATATCTTGACCATAGATTGCGCTGTGTTCCACTTACGATGAGGTACATTTCGTTCCTGCGGGACGAAACCTGAAACAAACGAATCTGGACTTTTTTTTGACACGTTAATTCGCTGTCTTTGTATCAACGTACCGCAAACTGTCAAAGGGAAACTGTATGTTTTTTTATACTTCTTGCATTTATCGAACACTTTATTATAATATAGTAATGAAGGGAAGGAATTTTTGTAATATTTCAGTGAAACATTGATTTTGCCCTGAAAGTGCATGAAAGTGCCTGAAAGTGTGGTATTGAGTGGAGAGTGACGCAAGTGAAATAATTACCGTTTGGATTGCAGCCGCTTGAAATTTTGGAAAAACAAAATGCGGTCATTTGTTGAATCCTTGAAATAAAAAACTTATAAAATATCGAAAATCACCCTAGAATTGGGAATGATCTCAAATAGAGTAAAAATATGACCATCGAAAATGTAAACACTGGAAAACCGGACAATACAAAAATATCGTTTCAAGATTGTGAACAATCTAAAACCTCATTACGTCATCTGATTCGGGAAAAACTTCATGCTCATTCTTCTGAAAACGATTTGTTTAGTTCGATTATTTGTACACATTTAATAGAACTGGATATTTTTCAGGCTGCCTGTAAAAAAGATCGTTTGATGATTTATCTGAGTTTTGGCGATGAGGTTCAGACTACGCCGCTTTTAACGGAACGTTCAGTTGTTGTACCTTATTGCGAAAACGATACGATAATTCCGGTTCGGATTTTTTCACGAAATGATCTTGAACCGAGCCGGTTTGGAATTTTGGAACCAAAACGAGGTGTTCGGAATGATGTCAGGCATCTTGTTACGCCGGAAGAACTTGATGTAATTATTGTACCCGGTCTTGCGTTTGACAAGTTAGGCAATCGGCTTGGTCGCGGGAAAGGGTACTATGACCGGTTCTTATCCCGATTTTCTTCGAACATAATTTCGATTGGTTTGGCTTTTGAATATCAGATTGTTTACCGAGTTCCGGTCGATCACTGGGATTGTCCTGTTTCGATGATTGTTACGGAAAAACAGATTATTCGTCCGAATAGAAATACATAAATTAGATGTTTGTCGTTTGCGGTTTGTGATTTATAATTTAGTGTTATGATTATAAACCGTATATCATCCATAATTAGTTACTTTAATTTTCAATTGCCATGCTCCTCAGTAATGAAGAAAAACTGAATACGGTTGTGAATTTGTTGCGGAAATCCAAAAGTATATTGTTTATTACTGGAGCCGGTATTTCAGCGGACAGTGGTTTACCGACTTATCGCGGAGTTGGCGGGTTATACAATCAAGGACGAACAGAAGAGGGATATTCGATTGAAGAATGTCTTTCCGGATCAATGTTCCAAAGGAGACCGGAAATTACCTGGAAATATATGTTTCAATTAGGTATTGCGGTTGCGGAACATCAACCCAATGACGCTCACCGGATTATTGCCGAATGGGAAAAACGGTTGACTTCTGTCGGCGGCAAAGTCGTTGTTGTTACACAAAATATTGACAATTATCATCGTACCGCCGGATCAAAGAATGTGTACGAATTTCACGGTTCGTTGAGAACTCTCTATTGTACGAATTGTTCTTGGTCGGAGGAGTTGAAGGCAAACACGGCAACATTGGCACGGTTCAAGGAATTACAAAAAACACTTCCGCCGCGTTGTCCCGAATGCCATGCGGTTATTCGTCCGCGTGTGGTGTTGTTTGAGGAGAGTCTTCCGCTTCATGAAATAGAGGAATTTCAGTACGAATTTAATAACGGTAACGGTTTTGATTTAGTTTTTTCGATTGGTACTTCGGCAATGTTTCCGTATATTACCAGTCCGGTACGAATTGCGGCGTTGCAAAAAATCCCGACTATTGAAATCAATCCGGTTGAAAGTGATTTGTCACGTTATGTTGAAATTCATCTCCCAATGCGTGCTGCCGAAGCACTTTTGGAAATCGACAAACGTTGGACAACAAAAGAGTTGTAACAGATATTTTTCCGTAACAAATGATTTGGGCAAGTTATACGTAACAGTCTTTTTATTTTATACTCACCACTCTTGACAATTCGTTTTTCGTTTTTTGACAAGATAAACTGGTTTTGACGGAATAAACAGAATTGACAGGATTTTTAAATAAAAGATATAAAAATTCTGTAATATATCAGTGGAATTTTTTTTGAATTTGTTTACAGTTGGAAATTACAAGGTAGGCAACTAAAAGGTAGGCGACCTTTCGCCGAAAGGTTTTCACCTACGGTCACAACGGTTGGTCTTACTATTGTGTTGTACACAGTGAGTCCTTCATTTCCGTCCGTCAACAGGGGCAAGCCGGCTATCGCCGTATTGTTTAAAACGTTTCACAAATAGTTAAAGAACTCGGTATTTCACGGCGTTCACTGGAACGTTATTTCGCCAAGTATTTGAATCGTTCACCGCATGATGAAATTTTGCGGGTTCGTATCAATCATGCAAAAATTTTACTTCGTGCGACCAATCTTTCCTTCTCGGCGGTTGCCAGAAAAACCGGATTTACTAATCGTGACTATTTTATTTCCGCATTTCACCGTAACACCGGTATCACTCCACAAATTTATCGCAACACAACATTTTCTATGTTCGATGCTCAACACCATGATTCCGGTACGGAAATTTCAACCTGTTCCGACCAACCTCTTCCTCCAAGATAACGCCAAGGACGAATCGAACCAAGTTCCCACGCCTCCTCAAAATTCAGCCAATTGTTACGAACAAGCGATTCAATCATCATTCGAATCGACATTGCCGAACCAGCCATTAAATTTTCGTTTCCTGCCATTGAAAGTCTGCCTTCCGCTGTCAAAATAACATCACCTCCAATAGATGATTGATATTGTCCCGATTTCATTCCGGCAAACATGGTACTGTCGCTCACCAGAAATGCTTTGTTTCGTTTAACTTTAATAATCGTTTGAAAAATATCACGGGAAAGATGAAAACCATCGCCAATGAGTGAAGCCCAAAGCCGATCTTCTGCAAGTTGCGCCCAAATCGGATTCGGATGACGACTCAACTGATTGGGAATACCGTTACCGAGATGTGTTGAAAGAGTTGCTCCGGCATTGGTTGCTTGCGTGATTTCTTCTTGTGTTGCCATCGTATGACCAATCGCAACTCGAATACCAAGCCCACAAACTCCTTCAACAAATTTTGCAGAATCTTGCCAATCCGGTGAAAATGTTAATAATTTAATTTTGTTCCGAAAAATATTTTGCAGATAACAAATCCGGTTAAAATTTGGTGCGCAAATCCATTTCACATCATGCGCACCTCGTGCTCCGGGAAGTGACGAAATAAACGGACCTTCCAAATGAAGACCAAGAATCATTGCTCCCGAAGAATTATTTGCTGCAAAAATTGTTCGTGCTAACGACTCTATCACATCAAAATCGTTCGTAACCAGCGTCGGCAAAAAACCAACCACGCCTTCAGCATAAAGAAGCCGACATACTTCTTCAACCTCTTCCGTTTGAAGTGCTGGGTTGTTGAAATCAATTCCGGCAAAACCATTAACTTGAAGATCGACTAAACCAGGAAGTTTCATAATTGACAACATGAAAAAAGTACGTAATTGATGTCTATACTTTTTGTATTCATTATTTTAATGTAGTAACGATTTATATTAAACAATTCCCATCGCGGTAACAAATTTCCATGTTGGTAGGCGGCCTTTCGCCGAAAGTACCAGTTTGTTTTGTTATTGTGTTGTACACTGTTGTTTTTTAATTTTCAGCCGTCACAGGGACAAGCCGGTGAGTACACCGACGCAACGTTTCGGCGAAACGTTGCGTGCCTCTTAAAAAAATCGTTACTTAATAAAACATCAATCAAGTGAATACAAGAAGGATATTTCAGGGATTCATAATATTTATGTTTCAGCAATAGTTTCAATGAAATGAAACAACAATTGTTGCAAGGGAACATGATCTATTGTTTCAATAACTTCGCGAGCTTTATCGGCATAACGTTTGATTAATTGTTGTGCTTTTTCGAATACGCCGTTTTTTTGAAATTGTTCAAAAATTTCTTGTATGGAATTATGTTGCGGATTGAGGTTGAAATTTGCTAAGGATCGAAGCAGTGTTGGGCGGTTTTGAGTGAAATCGGCTCCGAATGTTTGTTTGTTTAACCGGTCAGGAAACCAATCATCCAAATCATTTTTAATTTGATAAGCAACACCAAGATGCCGAGAAAATCGTTCCAATATTGTTTTGATTTTACGGTAAAACTCAATGCCGATAGTTCCTGAAGCAACCGCCAACAAAACTCCGATAATCAATGCCGCTTCAAAAGCGGGAGCTGTTTTTAAAACATAAATTTTCAGAATGTCCGAAGGTATGGGTTGATTTTGTTGCGATTTCCAATGGAGTTCTGCACCTTGACCTTCGCAAAGCCGGAGATGAGCCGAACTTAAAACATGAAGCATTTCAATAACAATTTCGTCACGCGGAACAAAGTTTTGAAATGGGATACGATTACGAATTTCCGTAATCAGATGATAACCCCAACCAAGTAAATAATCACCAACATTAATTGCTGCGGCTGTTCCGTACAATTGGTGCAATGTTGGTTGACCATACCGAAACGAGTCCTCATCTTCAATATCATCATGAATTAAAGAGGCTTTGTGAAAAGATTCCATTGCTGCGGCTGTTTTCGTAACCCAATCGGGAAATTGTGCAACATATTTTTCTCCGTCCGGTGTTGTTCCCAATGAACCGGTTAAGGCATCATAGGTTGCCAGTACAATAAACGGACGATAATATTTTCCGCCGTAAGACAGATAATTCAAACCAATTCGGCTGGCAGTTCGAATCGGATTCTCAGTCGGTAACAATTTCGGTTCCGGTGCCGATAGTAATTCCGGTGATGATTGTTGTAATAATTGTTCTTGCGTTTTTTCGAACAATTTTGCTGCGCCGCGTAAGAGATGAATCCAGGTGGGTTGGTTTTTGGCGGATGAAGATTTTTTATCTAATGGTTTAAACGGAGTTTGAATCATTTCTGTAACCCAATCAATATCCGTTACCGAATCACGGCAATTCGAAGTATGAAGCGGAACCGCCATTGCCGGAATTCCGGTGAGTTGTAATTTTTCAAACACCCGTTCCAATGACCGAAGGCAACCAACTCCAAGAATGGCATCCACTTTACCGTTTAAAATCCATTGCATTACAATCGGCGAACCTTCGGCAATCATCACATGATAACCGAGTGATGTTGCCAACGTTTTCAGATGACCAAGTTCGCAAGCACCGCAAAATTCGCAACACAAACCGGAAGAATCATATTTTGCCGGACAATGTTCCGCAGAACGCATACAATGAGGAAGCAGCAAAAGACGACGCCCAAAAGGAATGCTCAACACTTGATTACGCCATGTCCGGCTGCCAATCAACACCATACTCCAAGCAAGAAATTGTTCACTATTGACAACAGTTCGTGCCAGTTTTTCAAGATGATTTCGAGTCATTGTGTTGGTCAGATCGAGCGTTTCGATTTTTGCACGAATTTGTTCCCGTACTTCCAGAGACGCCGGAACTTGTTGTAACTCAATCTTACCAATAGTTATTGTCATGAAATATTCCGTTTGATGCTCACATCGTTATTGGAGTTTTTCGTTTTACTTTTTATTTTTTTGTGACTATTAATTTTCTAACGGTTGATCAAGTACATTACCGATCACAAACCAACCGGAGTCATCCCATGTTACAGGGCGAATTTGTGTCAAACGCCCTTTTTTCGGATTATTGGCATCGTAGGCGGCAAGAATGAGCCAATCGTTTTTTGTTTCATTTTTATTGATTCCGGTTTGGAAAAAGCCGTTATGACCGGTTCCTTTCCAACGTTCCGTACTGGATAAAACAATCGTTCCGCCGCCGCGAGTCATTGGTTTACCGTCGCGGTCAACGTAAGTACCAAGCGGTGAGTCCGCACGCCCGGCAACAATATGATAAGTGCTTTTTTCACCGTCGCAACATCCGCCGCGCGAAGTGAACAAATAATAAAATCCGCCGTGTTTGATAACATAAGCCGCTTCAATAGAAGTATCATCAGCAGATTCACGCCTCGCAACAGAAATATAATCGTCCGGAATTTTAAAATTATTATTGTTGCGATATTTGAAAGGTTTTCCTGTTTGCGGATTGATTTCTACGGCTTTGATGCCGTCCCAAAACGATCCCCAAAAAAGATAGGCTTTACCGTTGTCATCAAGAAACATCGCAGGATCAATGGCGTTATAATCCGGTGTTTCCTGCGGGCTGGATTCCAAAACAATGCCGTTATCGTCCCAAAAATAATCCGGTGAATTATGATTGAGCGTTTTGTTGACGGCAAGTCCAATCACGGAACGCTGACTGCCCCATGTCGAAACCGAATAATATAAATAATATTTTCCGTTCACAAAAACAATATCCGGTGCCCAAATTGCGTTGGCGTTTGGAATCCGTTCTTTTGCCCAATCGGGAACATTTTTTGCAAAAACACACCCAACACGTTTCCAATCAAACAGATTTTGGCTGTTTGTGATTGTAATTCCTTGTGCTGTCGAAAAAACGTACACACCGTTTCCATCAGGTGATTCTATTGCGGTTGGATCGGGCGTGTCGAAAGGAAGAACGGCAAGTTTTTTTTGTTGCGGTTCCGCCGAAAACACAGGCAAACAAAATAAACCAACCGCCAAACATAAAAACAGTAATAATTTCATATATTTTTCAAACATTGCCGATACTTTCTGAAACGTTTTTATTTACTTATGATTTGTAAACGGACAGATTTTCAAATCGTTTTGATATTTCATGAAAACAAATGAGTGATCATTTTCTATTAAATTGATTACTCTGTCAAGTTTCCCTGCCAACAGTTCTATAAATATACTTTGGGCATTCATTATTTTAATATTGCAACGATTTATATTAAACAATTCCAATGCTGCCAGCCTCTTAAATAAATCGTAACTTAATAAAACATCAATCAAGTGAATGCAAGAAGATATATTGACCTCTTGCGGAATCCGTTTGGAATTATTGCAGTTTTGGTTGTGCAATCCGTTTGCGGCACTCTCTGCTGTAACGGTCTATTTTTCGTCCGCCAATTACGCCGGTTACCGCCGATTCTTTTTGAGAATACGAAACAAAAAAAATAACAAAACAAACGAACTTTTTGATTCAAATTTCGTTTGTTTTGTTTTTTTCGTCTCGTTCGTATTCTCAAAAAATACAATAGACAGTTATTCTTCTTGTGACAGAAAACCGGCAAGAACTCTACAACGTCCTGGTTGTTGTAATTTTTGAACGGCTTTTTGTTCAATTTGCCGGACACGTTCTCGTGTTACCTGAAAGATGCGTCCCACTTCTTCCAACGTATAGGAATATCCGTTTTCAAGACCGTAACGTAATTTAATGATTTCACGTTCACGCGGAGTCAATGTTTTCAGGAGTTTTTTGATTTCTTTTCGTAACAGATCATTGGAAGCGGAATGTTCGGGACGCTCAAAATTGGTATCGGCAACAAATTCACCGAAACAATTTTCGTCGCTTTCACCAACCGGATGTTCCAAACTGATTGGGTTTGTGCCCATCAACAAGATTCGCCGGACTTCATCTACCGTCATTTCAGCGGCTTCGGCAACTTCATGAATATTGGGTTCCCGACCGCTTGATTGATACATCATGCGGGCAATGTTACGCAAACTTGTTAATGCGTCAATCATGTGTACAGGAATTCGAATCGTCCGTGCTTGTTCCGCAATAGCCCGCGTAATCGCCTGACGAATCCACCAAGTTGCATAAGTTGAAAACTTGAAACCGCGCCGGTATTCAAATTTGTCCACCGCCCGCATCAAACCTGTATTACCCTCCTGAATCAAATCAAGGAAATTAAGACCTCGATTTCGATAATTTTTCGCAACAGAAACTACAAGCCGTAAATTACTGCGCGATAAATCACATTTCGCTTGCTCATACTCTTTGAGCAAATCCCGCATCTTTTGGCAACGGCAACGTAAACTCTTCGGACTTTCCTGTGTTGTAACAATAAGATTCCGAAGTTCGGTTTGCAATATCTTACGGCGTTCCGGCATAATGAAAACTCTGGAATCCTGAAGAATCCGTGAAATTTCATCCATACGTTTCGACATACTTTCCAGTTGTTTCATTAAAGCATGAACACGGCGATTGCGAAGACTCAGTTCTTCGACAAGATTCAACGCTCGATGCCGGCGTTCCAGAAAACGCTTTCTCGCAACAATTTTTATTTCCGCCGGCGTACTTTTGCGTATCAATAATTCAAAGTCGGACGTTATTGATTCAAGCAACGGAGCCAATGTTCGTAAATTGTGAGGCATACGGCATTGAATTTGTTCTTTTGAAAGTTTTTCCGTCAATGACATTTTGATTGTCCGTTCAAACGCCAATTGACCATGAAACACTTTTGTTAATGTACTAAAAGCATTTTGCAAACCAAACGGTGAACCAAGAACACAACGGCGAAATGTACGGCGGCTTTTTTCAATCCGTTTCGATAAAACCACTTCTTCTTCTTTAGTCAAAAGCGGAATATTCGCCATTTGCGAAAGATACAACCGAATCGGATCACTGTTCCAGCGTTCCGGTTCAGGAGCAGGCATTGTAAATACCGGTTCCTCTTCGTTTTCTTTTTCAGATTGCAGCGTGTCAGATTGTAACACGGAAATTGTTGTTGCATTTAATTTATCAATTCCGCGTTCGATACCGGATTCTTCTTCCTCTTCTTCGTCTTCCGGTTCCATACAGAGCTGGCTTGACGATAGTTCGGTAAAAAAATCATCTTCATCAGAAATTCTGTTACGATCCGTCTCAAAACTGCCGAATAATTCGGCAGCCCGAAACATCTCGTTCATCTCTTCCTCGTTTAAGTGGCTAACGGCATCCTCGTAATTAACACGATTCGCCGCCTTATCATTCGTAACATTTTCACTCTCAAGCACAGCCATCCGTGACATTAAACTCTCCTGGGTTAAAGTTAATGACCGGTTCGATCCATCGAACCAATGTCGGGAAACATCGTAAAACCATTACCGGTTTCAAATCTATTGTATCAAAAACCGGCATTGCCGTTCTTGTAACAATTCACTTGTCTCATTAATTTTCGTTGCCTAATTTTTTACGTTTCTCTTCTTGTTGTTTTCGTAATTTTTCTTGTATTTGGAGCAATTTATTGACTTTTTCCGATTCTGTCAGGTTGTTTCCGCGAAGCGTACTAATATCACTAATTTTCGTACGCTCTGAATCACGCCGGTTAAAACCATCAATAATTTCTTGAATCAGTCTTGTCCGTAATTCTTTATCCAATTGCGGTTCTTCCGTCTCTTCATGAAACGATTTATTAATTTCCTCCAATTCGTCATAGTAAACCGGTGACTCCGAATCATTGCCGCTGAAAAATTTTTTATGACCCGATTCATCCAATTTTACAAGAAAACTCTTCATTCGAGGATCGTCAAAGGAAACAATCAAACGGCTGAATGTTGCCGGTTTGTTCTGTTCAATTAATTTATTACATTTTTCGTAAATAATTCGTGTGATTGGTGATCGGCAACGTTCCGGCGGTACTATTTCCCAAAACTCATAAATCGCCGTCGGATCCGCAAGCCATAATTCAAGCATATCCCGTTCCAATATGTCCGGCAATAAAGTTTTATCGTTCCATAATTTATCGGTGTTTTCCGTATTTTCTGTACGTTCTATATTTTCTGCGGCGTTTTCTTCTTGATTGATATTACGTTTTATTTCTATTTCGGCTTTGTGTTGTTTTTCTTTCAATCGCCGTCTGATTTCGTCCACCGGCATCAAAAAACGTACAGACAAATTTTGTATCGTTTTCTCAATCCGAAACCGTATCGGATTATCCGGTGCGGTTCCTTTGATTGGAGCAAAAGCAATAATTTCAAGGATAGCGTCCAACGCCTTACTCGAACTGATAATATCATTCTTCAAATCAATACCGCGTGTTTTTGATCTGAAAATATGTTCCAAAGCATCGACTGTTTCCGTTTTCAACAGTAATTCCAATGCTTCCGCACCGTGCTGTTCCAAAAATTCGCAAGGATCAAGTCCTTCCGGCAAGGTGAGCACTGCCATATCAACACCTTCCGCAATAAAATCTTTAAGTACTTGATCGCTTTCGGCTTTCATTTGACCGGCTTTGTCGCCGTCGAGCATTAAAATGATTTTATCAGCGGCTAATCGCGACAGTAATCGGATGTGTGCCGGACCCAACGCCGTCCCAAGTACCGCAACTGCATCGCTAAACCCAAATTGATGGGCAACAATACAATCCGTATATCCCTCCATAATCAATGCCCGATGTGTTTCTTTAATTTGGTGTCGGGCAAGATCGAGTCCGTAAAGGACTTTATGTTTTGAAAATAAAGTTGTCTCCGATGAATTAAGGTATTTTCTATCTTTATGCCATGAATCGCGGCTAAGCGGTGAATCAGGAATCAACCGTCCGCCGAAAGCAACTGTTCGTCCGTTTTCGTCACGAATCGGAAATATCAATCGCCCGCGAAAAAAATCGTCACTCTTTTTTTTCAGATTACCGATGATTTCCAAAATTTGTAAGCGTTCGGGTTTACGTTTCACTTTATTGACGAGCCATTCAAATTCCATTGGAGCGTATCCGAGTTGGAATTTTTTAACGGCGTTGTTATCAATTCTGCGTTCTGCCAAATATTTTCGTGCAATTTCTGCTTCGTCCGAATGAAGTAATATTTCGTGATAACTCTTCGCAAGCCATTCCGCTGCCTGAAACAATTGTTTTCGGGTTATTTCAATTGTTGAGGGTTCTGCGGTTACATTTTCTCTATTTTCTGTTATTTTTTCTCTATTTTCTGTTCTCTGTTCATTGTTTTCGTTTTTCCATTTTTTCGGCAATGTAATACCGGTTTTATCGGCAAGGATTTCGAGAGCTTCCTTGAAGCCGACATTTTCGATTTTCATTACAAACGAAAAAACGTCACCGCCAATATCGCAAACCCAACATTTGAATGTCTGCCGTATTGGATTTACTTGTAGGCTTGGTTTTGAATCGTCATGCCAGGGACAACGGCCAACATAATTTCGACCGGATCGCCGTAACGGTACATATTGCGACACCAGATCGACAATATCAATTGCCTCACGAATCCGTTCTTTCACCTGATCATCTGAAGAACTAGACACGTTTTTGGCTCCTTTAAGACAGAACTCCTTTTCTTATTGTTTCGAAACAGCCGCATTGGGAAAACTTAACGTCTGTTATTATTACGGCAAGTCTTTTGCCGTGTTTTTAATGGGTTTGTTAAAATGAACGCACTAACCGGAAATCGTAAAAACAAAATTTTCCTGATAGTGCGAAGGAGTATAAAGTATTTTGCCAAACGGGTCAAGACGAATTTTGTTGGAATTTTTGTGATCTATCAGCGGAATATTCGTTTTTCCCATTAGCCCTGAAAGGGCGTTAAGATTATAGCCCGCCCCAACGGGGCGGGGTTAGTTGAGAGTGGATAGTTGATAGTTGATAGTGAATAGTTATGAGTGAATAGTTATGAGTGAATAGTGAATAGTTCGCAATGCGGAGTATTACCGTTTTGGTCGTAATCCGCTTGCGCAACTATTCACTATTCACTATCAACTATTAACTAACCTGCGCCATTTTCGCCTGAAAATGCTTGTTTTTCGATTTTCACCCCGACAGGGGTGTGATTTTCATAACCGCAGGTCATCGACCTGCGGACTCGTACAACGAACAGTTCTCTGTCTGAAAGACAGAATTTTAAAAATCGAAGGTGTAATTCAGATCGTTCAGTTTCGTCTTTCAGACGATGTTGAGGCGAGATGTT
>JAITBS010000097.1 GCA_031283515.1 Planctomycetaceae bacterium | reverse complement strand
ACGAGATAAATTTTGCCCGCTTCACCGGTTTCCGGTAACGCCTCAACCAATGTAAACAGTTCCAGTGTTGTGTTCATTCCGCCGGCAACCGCCACCACAGGGATTTTGTTACCGTTAATGTCTTCGGTTACCGGAACATAAAGCCGTGTTGAACGGATATATTTTTTGATTTCACCGGCTTCGACCGCCGCAAAAATCGGAATACCGTTGGCATCAACCGGAACTTCTAATCGTGTTGTTCTAATCGGGTTTGACATGTTGGTTCACAACGGGAGTTACCCCGTTTTGTAATGGTTCGGTTTGTATTATAAGTTTGTTATCGGGGTCAATGGCAGCTCTCACCAACTCGGCAATATCCGTTTTTTCACTATTATTGTTGACAATAATCGTCGGACAGTAATGGATAATTGTTGTTTTATTAAACATATCAAAATGAACCGGCTTATTAAAAAGTCGTACAAAAAATTTGAACACTTTAATCATCTCCTGTTAAAATGGTCTTGCCTTTTAATCAGGAAATGATATAGTTTCTCCTGTTGGCAAGTGACTGCTTTTCACTTGTTGACTGCCCGCAAGTGTATAACACACACTTACGGGTTTTTTTATGACCTCATTCGCTCCAAAATGTTTGTTCAAATCAGTCCGCAGATGACGCAGATTGTCGCAAATTCGCAAGCGGAATTATTGCCGTTACGGTTAAAATTCCGTTTTGTTTTCTTTGGTTTTTTCTTCCGTTAATTGTGTTTGTAAAATTTGTTTTTGGAACTCGTTTTGAAATTCCAAAACAGTTTTCATATTTTTGTCGATAACTTCATTACCCCAAAAATTGTTATTATTGATTATTGTTACTCTACTAAATAACATCAACGAATCAAACAATCTTATGTTCATTATCATTCTCCCTGATTTCACAATCACATCAAAAACTTTCTTTAACATATCAATCTCCTTTTAAATGGTGATGATAGGGTATTGCCATCTAAAAAGGAAACGATACAATTTCTTCCTGTGGCAAGTGATCCATATAATCACCTTGTCATTTGTCCATGATTGTCCCGTACAGTCATGGGCTTTTTTTTAGTAAATCGTGAGTAGCATTCGCAAGCGGAATTATTAACCGAAACGTTTTCATCCCTACTCCGCTTGCGAACTATCCACTATCCACTATCCACTATCAACTACTTAACGTTTCTTCGTTGTTCAGGATAGCGTCTGTAACGTATATTTTAACGCCGGACACTTCATCCGGTCGCGGAGCCGGTGCACCGGTGGCGTTGACGGCGGTTCGACTGCGGCGAAGTTGTTCCAGAGCATAGCGGTTCATAAAAATCGCCGTCGGCTCTTTGCCGGAAGGGAATCGGCTCAATAATTCGTACAATAAATCATCCGTCAACGGATAATTTTTGTTAATCCCGTGAATCCGCCCAAACGCAAACTCACTCGTTACTTGCAAGCCCGCCCAACATTCAATTTGTTGGCAATCGAACCAAGCCATATTACCGGCACTATTCATCAACTGTTGCTTTACAACATCGCCTTGAGTTATCATGCCTTCACTGCCCCACGCAATTTGGATACCGTCCAAACCGCTCGTTACAGCAAATACGGACGTTAAATTCGTATCAACCGGCGTTTCCTCGTTGGTAATTGCATCTTGCCGCGCTTTGGCAGCACCGGCGTCAATGTGCAAATCGGCGTTAGAATGGTTCGGTGCAGTACCACCAATCAATTGGTACAAACCCGGAAAACCGGCAGTGTCGCCGGCGACCGTATTCGTGCCGTACCATATTTGTCGCGATAAAGTAAAGAACGCCGCACGAAGATGAGTCGTTGTCTCAATTGCAAACGCGGTATCCTTGCCCCAATCGCTTTGGGTTGCCAATGCGTCGTCAATACTCCAACTCGCATCCAAGTGAGCGCACTGAACATCACGTGCAGCAAGTACCGCCGCTTTCTGTTCCGCAAACGTGCCCGGTGTACGAAAACCCACTTTCGGTAACGCTGTAATCACAAGTGTCTTGTAAGCATTACGGGTAACCGGACTCGCATCAAAATAACCAAGTTCCGGAATTGTCTTAATCGCATCATCAATCACTCCGATAATTTCTTCGGAGTTGTTTATTTTCAGAACGTCTAACGACGTTGCCCCTGTTGTAATTGCCGGCATAGTAAATCTCCTTTTTATGTGTTGTTAGTAATAAAATTTGTTTCGGCGGCGTTTCGATGAAACACCGCTTACCTGTTATCCGCGAAAATCGGCGTAATCGGCGGACTATTTTTTTGACTTTGCTGCGTAATGTGCCGCAAGGCGGGCAATATTGGTTGTAACTTTTTTGTCGGGGGGCGGGTTATGTCCGTTGGAAACCGGTTCCGGTTCCCCTCGCGACGCAACCGCTTTCAAACGTGTTATCTCGCCCGATAATGTTGTTACCGTTTCGGTCAGTTTCGTTAAAGACGCCTTCAGGTTGGTCTTTTCCTGGTCAACTCCGTCTTTCGGCGGCTCGTGCGGCGTATCATTCAACTCCGTTGACGGAACATCCGCCGGCAACTCCGGTTTGCCCGGAACACCGTATTTTTCTATCAACTCTTTGAGCTTGCGAATATCCGCAATATCCGCATTGCTCTGCCAAAGTTCCAAACCTTTTTCCGTTCCGTAAACCTCAATAAACTCAGCAAGATCAGGGTCTTTCACCTGCTTTTTCGTTTCATCGGTTTTCGTAGAGTCATCCGAAAGTTTGGTTGGTTGTGTGTCGGTTTTTTTCGACATCGTTTCCTCCTTCAAAAGGGTTAAAGTTGTAAACCGATCCGTGCCAAACGGACAAACCGCAATACCACGCATCGGAACATTTTTGTAAATATGAATTCCGTTGTCCGTTTCCAAAATGCCCTCCTCCTCGTTAATTGAAGGCGACATCTCAAACGGCGTTCCCGCTACAATTAAATCAATGAGTTCTTTAACATGGGCTATCGTCTCGACCAAATACACATCCGCAACAAGACCATATTCCGAAACACGAAAATTTTCCGCGTAACCAAGAATGTCATCCGGTTCGTGATTGTAATCTACCGTCAAACGTTCCTTGTGATAAACCAGCGATTCCAAATCAATTCGGAATTGACCCAGTTTTTTGTTATGTAAAACCAAACCGGATAAAATTACCGCTTCACAATGGTACTTCCCGTCAACCGGTTCGCTAAACCGAATCGGCGTTTTGACCGGTTCCGTGACTGTTTCCGCCATCTTAAACTCCAATATTTAATGTTTGTGAATAGGGCAAGGTTACATCAAGTTTTCGTGCAATTTCAACCGCTTGTTTGATTTCCGCAAGGTTCTCGTCAAAATCAATTCCGTACATATTCGTTATTTTTTGCGGCGAAAGAATACCTGTTTGAATCGAAAGCAGCATATCTTTGGCGTCCTCAAGCATTCTCCAATACGGCAAACGTGTTCCCGTCCAATCGCAGTACCACAGCATATCCTCAATACTCATTCCGTTCGGCGGTAACGGCAACTCCCCGTCCGCAATCGCAAGACGTAAACGCCAATCCGTTATTTCGTTGAGCATATCAATCAGTTGTTCCTGCTTCTCGTTACAAGCCTCAATATAATCGTCAACCGCGCCCTTAATTCCGTAATAATTACCCTTTGTGGAATCGTACATTATGTACGGTAAATCCAATGCCGACAGTGCAATTTGAATCACCGTTTGAACAAACTGTTGAAATTGCGTCGAAGGGGTCGCATCATTTAACAACTTCACATCTTCGCCATCACGAAGGTCAAGGTGCATCACTCCCTTACCAAACTTCTCAAGCTGCTTATGGTGTTCTTCAACCGCATCATCCTGTTCGGACGTCATACCGTAATTTCCGGCATTGGTTATCGTTGCAAATCCTAATAACTGGGCAACCTTCGCTTTTGCCAACGCATAATCAATTCCCTCATAAATGTCACGGAATTGGTTAATCGCCGGTGCCAAAAGGCTCACGCCGCGTATCTGGTCAATTCGGTTATGATAACCCACCAAAATAATATTCTCCGCATTGATCTCGCGTTCCGGCGTAAAGCCGCCGCCGTCATTGCGTTTGTGGATACAATATTTCCACGCCTGAACATTGTTACCGATTTTAACACCCTGAACCCATTCCCAACCGTCGCCTTTCAAGTCCGAAAGCGGGTTGCGGATTCGGTCGCTTTCAATCAATTGAAGTTTCCCGTTGCGAATTTTCAACACCGCCACATCACCGTCAATCACGCGGTGAGTCTCTATCAGGTTCAACATCTTGCGTAACGAATGACGACCCGAAATATCACAATTAGACCGCCGGCTCCAAATATAAATGTAACGTTTGATCCGGTCATTGTATTCCGGTTGACCCGGTATCGAACAATTAAAGGTGCCCTTCGCAACATACTGATTATGTTTACGTATTGCAAAACCCGCAAGCGATAAATTACGCAATAAATCCCGACCTTGAGAAGACAGCATCTGACGACCCGTCACCGTCAATTCGCGGTCTTCACTCTTACTCGATACACTAATAAAACCGCGGCGAGGACTGGATTCCGTCGCATCGTATTTCAAACCGGTTATGTCCGGCTTCATATTAATTGTATCGATTACAGTATTCATTGTATTTAGTTAATATTTAATATTTAATCGTTAATCGTTGCGCAAGCGGATTGAAAACGGTTCGGTAAATAGTACGCTTGCGAACTATTCACTATTCACTATCAACTATTAACTAATAAAAGCTGCCGCCTAAGTCAATGGTCTTGAATCGGTGAGTCGGATTCAACAAATCAGTTTCTTGTCGTTCAAGTTCCTTCAACTCCGCCAACGCTCCGGAACGGTCATAAGTTACACTCATTCCCGATCCGCTCACCGATAACACCGGCTCATTGCTCAAGAGGAATGTCCGCAATTGGACGATCCGTTGTTGTACAAATTCGAGTTTCGTCATGGGGTTGTTTCTTTCGACCATCTTCAACGATTTTCAATGCTTCCTCTGGGCTTACAACATAAATGTTATAAGTTTTGGGAAAAATTGGTAACACTGTCAACGTCAAAGCAATGTCACTAAAAAGTTTAATACTCATTTTTTTAATTGATTCAAAAATAAATTTGAACATGGGGTTTCATCTCCTGTTAAAAATGGACTTGCCTTTTTAGCAGGAAGTGATATAATTTTTTTCCTGTGGCAAGTGATCTTTACTATCACGAGTCATGCGCCCGTGATTGTTGACTTCGCAATCACGGGTTTTTTTGTTGAAATACGATTACAAATATTTTTTTATGAAATAAACCTGTCCGCACTTCTCACATTTTGTCCGGCGTGTTTCAACAATCTGATACGGAGTACCGTTCCACACGCCCGACGCACTAACACGATTCACGCCCGGAAACACAAAACCGCGTTCACTGTTCACGTGTTGGCAACGCGGACATTGCCTGCTCTGTAACACCGCCTCTTCAACCGGCTCCGGCTCCAACGTCTCCAATATTTCTGTTTCTGTTTCTGTTTCGTTTTCTGCGTCCATCTGCGTAATCAGCGGACTCGTTTCACTCTCCGCGTCCATCTGCGTAATCGGCGGACTCGTTTCACTCTCCGCGTCCATCTGCGTAATCGGCGGACAGTCTTTTTGTAACTCCTCACAGGTTGCCGTCTGCGGAACGTTTAACGGTTCGGTCGGCTCTTGGGTCAAGAGAGTTTCCGTTGCGCCAGATTGACGATTTTCCGCCTGTACAGCGGTTTCTTGATTTTTCTTGGTTTTCTTGGTTTGTTTTGACATAATTAACTCCAATTTTTGGTTCGGCGTTTTTGTTGATTCTGTTTTTCCGATTCCAACTTGATGCCGCAGACACTCGCCCCAACCGCACAGCCGACAAGCGTATCAAACCAGTGATTATCTTGATTCGGTTTCGGTTGCCACTCGTGAACTTTACGGCTCCCCACTTCCACTAACTGCACTTTCTCGGCTGTTATGTGTTCCGAAAACATCCGGTGTTGCTCGGCGTTGCGACCCCACAACGAAAGACTGCCCTCCTCCGTAACAGCAAGGTCAAAAGCATTGTGAACATGCGACTTCCAATAATTCGTATCAATTTTAATACAGCGGTACTTCCAGTTTTCACTCCGGTTTTCTACCCAATGGTGACCTAAATGTAACTGCTCTTTCGGTTTCGATTTCCATTCGTTCATCGGCGGGATCTTCGCACCAACACCCCTGCCGTAACTCGGACGTACAATATTCGATTGACCGATTTTCTGCAACGTCATCCGAATCACGTCCGGCATGTAACCGCTGTCAATAAGCAGCAAGTCAATCTTAACCGGTTCCACTCCGTCGGCGTCACCGTCCATCTCGTAATTTTGCGACAATAAATCCGTCACCAACGCCTCAATTCCCATCGCAACATAACGCTCTTTCTTGCCGCCAAACTCCAACTTCATGGTGTTCAAACCGCTGTCGTGCAACGAAAACGTTTTACGGTGTTGCTCCGGAAAGGTTCCGTAATCAATAATTCGTCCCGTAAATTCGTCCGTCCATGCTGTTACGCAATAATATAAAAGGTTATCGTGAATATCAATAAATCCCGTAACTTTATACGTGTCCATCGGAACAACACGGTGCTTGTAACCATTAAGACGGCTCCGAACCGTTTTAGCCGGTACCGCCGCATCTTGCGACTGAAGTTCAATCGGCTCGTTTTGACGTTCGCTCGAAAAACTCAACGGATCATCAATATACAAATTCATCGCATATTGCAACGCATCTATTTCGTTTTCCGTAAAATTCGCCTCCCACGAAACAACCGCACCCTTACGCATCGCCTCTCGGTTATTCCGGTAAAACTCCGCCGCATCCGAATTTTTACCCGCACGCCGGAACTCCGCGTATTCTTCCCACAACTTCATATCGTCCGGAAATTGTTCCAACATCTTGTAACGTAACCCGTTCCATTGAGGATAAATCTTGACATTCAAATAACGGTCGGATAAATCACCTTGCTGAATTACTGTCACCGTCATAGCAATCGCTATCGACACGCCCGGTCCGGCTAAACCGAATATCGTGCGGTTAATCACGTCCTCCGCCTTCGCTATCTGCGTCGGAGACTTTGCCATCTGATCCGTTTGCGGATCGTCTATCAAAATCAAATCCGGACGAATCGTTTCGCCTTCCGTTGTTTCACTATTTTTACCACGTATCGCGCCGAAGATACCGGAACTCATCACACGGCTGCCGCTCGCCTTACTGCCCGTTATCGTCGGCAACGTCAACAACATCGAACCCCACGACATATTCGTTAAGTTACCAATATACAACTGTCCGCGCGCTAACAACGCCGAACCGTTCAAACGAAATATCGGATACGTTATTTCAGGAAAATCCTCAAACAATAATTTATTATTCTGTAATGCACTCTTAATCGCATCAAGCAACTTTTGCGCTTCCGTCTTATTCGCACCCACCAAAACAACATACCGGCGATAACCGTACACCAATGCCCAAACCGCCGCAACCAACGTCAATGTACTTTTACCGCTCCCACGCGGTGCCGCTATTGCCGCAAGTCCGCCGCTCGTTACGATTTTTTCTAAACGGTTGATAATTTTAAGATGGTACGTCGCCCACGCCAATGGAAATTTCGCCTTAAAATACGTCTCACAAAATAAACGTAAACTCCGATGCGACAACGCGCGGCGTTTCGGATTCACTATCGGCGGCAACGGCGCAATATCACGCACCGAACGCGATTGCTCACGGCTACGCAACGCTTCGCGTTCGCGATGACGATTCCCGGCGGCTAATGTCGTTCTTTTCGTAACCATAACTCAGTGACTTTCAATTGCTTTCCGGTAACACCGGTTCTGTTTGATTCGTTTGATCCTCTTGAATAATCACATTAAGATCGGCTCTCTCCAACACAGAAGGAAGTGTTGACTTCACAACCTTAATGGCATCATCAATTCAAAAAAGGTTTGTTCAGGTACTTGCCTTTTGGAAAGGAAACAATACAATCTGTTCCTGTGGCAAGTGATCCATGTAATCACTGGTCATCCGCCTGTGGTTGGTGATTGCAATCACGGGCTTTTTATTTTTCTGTACAAATTCGATAGGCTTTAATCTGACGGGCGTTTATCGGGTTGGTCGATACTTGATACCTGCTGATTTCCGGTGTTTTCCGGTTTTTCGCGGTTTGACCGGCAACCCAAACATTCCGGTAACTTGATCACCTCTGTCCGTAACCATTGGTCGTAACTGTAACATACCCGCTCCGTTTTGATACATTGATATTTGTTCATCTCACCAAATTTCGTCAATACCTATCGGCTCCTCACCGATACGATGGTTGCTGATTTTGTAACCGTATTCTCCGTATTCAACGGTAATTTTGTCCATAATTGCCAAACCGTGATAGTTCGCAATATCCGCCGCATGTTCATTCGTCTGCGGCACCGCATCACACGACCAACGACGCCAACAGAATTCGGCATGTTTACGCAACACAGGATGTTCAAAATTCAAATACTCACTAAAACAACGAACATCATCAATCACGTAACATATCTGAAACACCGTCGAACCGTCCGGCTCAACATGATACGTAAAAAGCGTATCAATTACATTGTACGTCTGACTCTTCTTCATTGTGAATGTTGATAGTTGATAGTTAATAGTTAATAGTTAATAGTTGCGCAAGCGGATTGAAAACGGTTCGGTAAATAGTACGCTTGCGAACTATTCACTATTCACTCATAACTATTCACTATAATAAGCTTCGTACCGAGAACACCGTGTTCATAAAATTCCACAAGTCCCAATATTGTTCCGGTAACGATTGCAAACTTACAACGCCCGTAAACATATCATAAGCCGTATCATAAGCGTTCCGGTCTTGGATAAGTATTTGTAACTTCTGTAATGCCAAATCGTCCAAGTAAAACGGTGTCTTCGACGTTAATAACTTCAAAAAGTCACTGCGAATCAACGCGTCCAAATAAACGTAAAACGCCTCTTTGTCCTTCCAACTTTCCAATTTCGGTAACTTCAAAAAAGCAACTGCAACCGAAAAAAAGGTAGGAAACCAACTAATAATTTTTGTAATCATTGTTGTAAAATAAGTCATGGTTTTAATTGATTGTTAATTGTGAATTGTTAATTGTTAATTTGTTAATTGTTGCACAAGCGAATTAAAAACGTTTCGGCAAATAGTACGCTTGCGAACTATCCACTCTCCACTCTCAACTCTCCACTAATTGACGCTTTCCGGCAAAATCGCAAACGCTCCGCAGTAACGGTTCATACTCGAAAGCATCGCACGAAGGGTCTGAGAATCAAACCAACAGCAATCGGTTGGTGTTAAGAATTTGTCCTCTGCGGTATAACGCCCGCCGTGAGAATTACGCCACAGAAAATAATCGTTGCCGTTAATCTTAACGTAACCAATAAACGCCGTCGAATG
>JAITBS010000259.1 GCA_031283515.1 Planctomycetaceae bacterium | reverse complement strand
ATCGGACGATCCTGATGAACAAAGTGTTACGGTTGAGCAAAACAGTAATGGAACCGGTATTTTGGAACTTGCCTTTGAAGGAAATTACGAAAAAGGAATTTACGGTCAGGGAAGTCTTGCGAAATCGGAAATCGGAACAACAACGTATTTGCAACGAAAATCATCTTATAAAGGCGGAACCTATATTTACGGCGGAACGCTTTCGTATTCCAATTTGTATGACGACACACTCGGTAATCTTGGTTCGGGCGGTGTTCAGTTCGAACGCGGCGGCGGAACTCTGCAAAATCGCGAAATCGTCGATAATTTCGACCAGAAAATCATTATTGACGGCGGTTCCACCGCAACCTTTGAAACGTTACAAAATTTAACAATTACCGGAACAAACGGAATTGCGCACGGAAATATTGATTCAACTGACCCGTATTATAACTCTGCCGATACGAAAAGTCATTTCGTTAAAACCGGTTCCGCAACCATGACCATCAACACACAAGCAGCATGGAACGGTAATACAACAGTTAAAAACGGTACTCTGGTCAACAATATTCCGGTAGATACGGTGTTGACGGTCGAAACAACAGACAGCACTTATCGTACCGGAAATGCGGATCGGCAAGTTGCCGCTGTTTTGGGCGAAGGAACCATCGACTTGGCAAGCAATTACAAGTTCACCGTCAACAATGCCGAAAACGATGATTTTAACGGAACATTTATCGGTAACGGAAATTTGGTGAAAAAGAATACCGGAACGTTGGTTTTGAACGGAAATAACATTTACACCGGAACAACAACAATCGAAAATGGAACTGTTGTCGGCAATATCTCTCAGGGAACCGATTTAATTATCCTTTCCAGCGGTCAATATCTGTCCGGTAATTCCAACCGGTCAATTAGTTCATTGCAAGGAAACGGAATTGTCGATATGCAAGGTTTTAGTTTGCTGATTAACCAAAATAAAACCGGTTTTTCACCGTCTTTCAATGGAACAATTCGCAACGGAAAACAGTTACGTAAAAACGGTGATGGTTTTCAGGGACTTGGAGGACTTCAATATAAATTCTCCGGTGATATTTTTATCAATGCCGGAACGTTACAAATTGGCGGTTGGGGTTCGGCAAGTTCGCAACTAATCACTAACACCAATTTGATAGTACGTAATGATGCAACTCTTTCTCTGCAACCGCGAGCAACCATTGATGTAAAAGAAAAACTAACCATTGACGGAACTTTATCGGTGTTGCTCGGTAACAATTCCATTCATGCCGGAAGTGTTGCACTCGGCAACGATTCCGTGTTGAATGTTGAGGGAATCGCAACAAATGATACTCTGCAACTTCTTATCAAATCCGATACTCCCATCGAAGATGATTTTGGAAAGCTTCCAGAGATCGCTCGTGAACAGAATGTCGATTACTTGTTTTTTGGTGTTACAAAATCGGATGACAAAAAAGAACTTTATGTCGGTCAATCGTTATATTGGTACGCTTCAAAAGATGCTCACGGCAATTTCACGTTGACGAATCCCGACAGCGAATTTACGCTCGGCGTGGAACTGAAAGATGTAACAGGAACTTTTGATCCGGCAATCTGGGACGGTAAAACGTTGACAAAAAAAGGACTCGGAACATTGATTCTTGCTGCGAAAAATTCTTACACCGGCATAACCGATGTCAAAGCCGGAACATTGAAACTGACTCACGAACAAGCAACTTCCGGTTCCAAAGAAATTCGTCTTGCCGATAATACGGAATTGAATCTTAATTTTGACAGCCGTCAATCCGATGGTTTGTGGTCGCAAGGAATGAAAACACAGATTACCGGAACAGGAAATGTATTGAAAACCGGTTATGATTCTATTGCAGTTCTCAACGGCAAAAATACTTACACGGGTGATACGAATATTCTGGAAGGCGTTCTTCTTGCCGACGGTTCGTTTGACAGTCACGTTTGGGTTCGTGAACACGCCGGTTTCGGCGGAAACGGAACCGTCAACAATGTGGTCAGTTTCATCGACGGTTCCCATTATTACTGGCGGTTCGGCGCAACAGAATCGGAATCGGATACGCTCATAGTTAAAGACGTTGTCTATATCGGCGACAATGTTTTATTCAAACCGGTTACCAATGTTTCAAAAGAAAAATTAAACAATTTTGAAAACTGGAAAGTCCTGAATTATTGGTCGGCATTGAATGGGCGTTTTGCCGGAATTGACGATTCTTCGAATCCGTTTTTTGATTTCCAACTGGATTACGATAAACAAAATTACGTAACTATTAGCGGTTATCTTCGTCAGGAACCGCGTCCATTGAGTGATATTGTTGCGGCTTCGTTGTTGTTAGCGCAAACGAAAATGTACCGGACGGTTTACCAACAGATTACGCGGGAATGGCTGAGCGAATGTGCGGAACATCCGTCACGCGAATCCGTGTCGGCATCAATACAATCACGAGGACAAACCAAACATAGCCCACAACGAAACGCATGGATGACATTCGTCGGACGCGGCGATGATTTTGAAAGTAATTATTTCAAAGAAGGTTTTAATTTACAGTCTTACGGAGTGCAAGCGGGTTTGTCGTTTATTTCCAACTGTACACGTTCCTTTGGGTTGTTGTTTGGGCGTGAAGAAGGGAAACTGTCGAATTATTCTGATCAGGTGAAAAACGAAGATTATTATCTTGGTTTGTATTACGGTCAGGTTTTCCGTTCCGATTTAGACATCCGAACTTATATCGGCGGCGGTTGGCAAAATAATGATCTGATTCGAACAAACAACGGTTATCGTTACGGTTCTAATTACAACGGGAACACGTTTAACCTGAACTTTGAACTCGGACGGCGTTTCAAAGGCAGACGAGAGTGGAATGTCCGATTCTTTGGCGGTGCCGATCTGGAAGTGTCGCGAATTGGCGGTTCAACAGAACGTTCTCTTGATTTAGAAAAATCAAACGAATACCGTCAATACCGGCGTTCGGAATTAACGAAATTCATTACCCGTGCCGGAATGGAAGTGATGAAAAACTGGCGGCAAATTGATCTCCATGCTGGAAGCCAACTTGGTTGGAACTTCGGTGACACCCGACCACAAACGGAAATTTATTATCCGGCACTTACAGGGACGTATGCAAAACCTAATGTTCTTAGTAGGGGAACTCATCTTGGGCGTTTTGAATGGGGATTCAATGTCGGGATGAACTGGTTCCTATCTGAACGCCGTAACACGTTGTTCTTCCTTGAATACAACGGCGATATCTATTTAGACCGTGATGGTGATACTTCCGCAGGCGGCGGAACAGTCGGATTCTCTTGGAGATTTTAGTACAAAAAAATTGCCAACAAGACTATAAGTTGCTGTTGATTTTAT
>JAITBS010000066.1 GCA_031283515.1 Planctomycetaceae bacterium | reverse complement strand
CGCCGCCATACGGCTGGAACTTAGACCGCTCTCTCCCCTTCCATCACTTCACATGAAGGGAAGCGGTCTTATTTTTTGCGCAAGTGTATTCATTTTTCTTGACAAAAATTCAAAGTTGTGATATAGTGTTTCACGAAGTGATGGGCAACCAATATAAAATAAATTGCTCAATTCCGAAACAATAAATCAAATTCTCGCTCTGCTGGAAAAGGGATGTTCCCAACGTAAAACCGCAGAGTTAGCCGATGTGTCCGTCTCAACGGTTCAACGAATCGTCAACGGTACACGTTCTCGCACTGATAGTTCAAGTCGCGTTTTTACCTCACTGGTCAACTCTGATAGCTCTATTCGTATCCCTCTCGAATTACGCGGCGATGTGTTACGCCGCTATCTCGATATCCGCAACCAAAAACTCGACGGTCTTAGCAATTCCTGACCAAAAAACATGAAAAAAGTACAAATAGACAACTACGAACTTTATCACGGCGATTGTTTCAATATCGTCCCCCAACTTAACATAACCGCCGACAACGTTATTACCGACCCGCCATACAACATGACCCACTGCGAGTGGGATACGTTTATTCCCTTAACACATTTTTGGAGCCTTATCGCCGAAAAATCCAAACCCGCCGCCAACTATGTCTTTTTCGCCAGTAATCGTTTCGCCGTTGACTTAGTAAACTCAAAATATAAATGGTACAGATATGACCTGATCTGGGCAAAAAATAATAAAGTCGGGTTTTTGAATGCAAATCACCAACCCATGAGAAGTCACGAATCAATATTAGTATTCGGTCAACCCGGTATGAAAAACCAAGCAACCTATAACCCCCTTAAAACACAAGGCAAACCCTACACCCGACAACGGAATATCAAAGCCGGAGTTTATTCGGCACAAAATTACACGACCATTTCAGACGGAACACAATACCCGTGTTCTGTTTTATGTTACAAGAGTGATAAAGATACCCACAACGGTTTACACCCGACCCTCAAACCGCTCGCGTTAATGGAGTTTTTAATACAAAGTTACACCAACAGCGGTGACCTCGTGATTGACCCGTTCATGGGAAGCGGCACCACCGGTGTTGCCTGCGCTAAGCATGGGCGAAAGTTCATCGGTATCGAAAAAGAAAAAAAATATTTCGAGATAGCCGTCAACCGCATACGAGATGCCCACAAAGAGCGAACAAGAGGAAACGTCTAAAGCATGGCGTGAGTGGCTGGTTGAGATGCACGAACGTGAGCAAGAGCGACGTGAATCACCGCCTGAGCCTGACCAACAGCTGAACACCGGCGTTGGGGTATAGGTACTATTTTTTCCGCTGGAAAATAAACCGGACGTGATGGGGTACGGAGGTGGAGTTTTGTTGCTTGCTTGCAATTTTTTTTTCAGAGATCATTGTAATAAGGAATAATTGTTATGAAATTAGGCGTATTCGGAAGCCGGACAATTTGCGATGTTCGCGCGGCACTTATAATCGCCGAGACAATACAGCAACTTAATAACGTTACGCACATTGTAACCACCCAAGAGCCGCGTGGCGTTTGCGAAGTCGCCCAACGTTTTGCGAAAGAGCAACACCTTATCCTTGAACTCCATTTCCTGAATTTCGCTCACGCCGGTGGTATGTTCGAACACCGGAGTGACCAAGTTATTAAATCATCCGATTACATTTTGCTCATTCACGACGGTGTTTCACACGGTACGGCGAATGAATTGGAGCGTACGAAAAAGTTTTGCAAGCCATATTGTTACAAAGTTATTGAACCGACAAATTTGTCGTTTGACCGTGATATTGGTTTCAATATTAAAAATGATTTAAAACAGACATCTTCACCGGTGACGGACGATTTTAATATCAACGATTTTATTTAATGGTGATGACAGAGAAACAAATTGAAACGCTTATTTTGTTGTTGTGCAAGATTCCTCAGTTGTCATTGGTACGTGCGGCTTGCCGGGAACAGTTGGAGATACCGGAGAAAAAGATTGAAAAGTCAATAGCAGAAGCACGCCGGTTGATCACAGTTGCGGCGGATTATCACCGTGATGCGGAAATTGGCAAGAGCCTCATTCGTTACGAAGACCTTTATCATCAGGCGTATAAGGCGAAAGAGTTGAAACTTGCTTTGAGTGCAGAGAAGGCACGAGTGGCGTTGTTGGGATTGGCGTCGGCGGAAAAGGTTGAGGTAACGGAAAATTTGGTTGGAGTTGAATCGGTTGAGTTGGACGAGATTCGCAAACACCTTGAGCCTCTTGAGCTTGCACCGGTTGGCACGCCCTTGCCGGAACTCGCCAGACTTGCGGCGTTGAAGGTAACGGAAAAATAGCAGTATCGTTATGTTGCGGATAGTTCGTATTTTCGCACGATAAAAAACCTATGAAGGCAAAAATGGGAATTTATCCGCATTTATAATTTTAACAAATATTATGAGAAGCAAAATGAGTGAACCCAAAATGACGGAAACGGATATTAAACTGATGATTGCTCAGGCGATTCTGGAGTACGACAAGGAGCGTGCGGCAAAGGCGGAAAATTCGATGTGGCGTACCTTGAAGTCTTTTGTTGCCAAACATTTTCAGACGATTATTATTGTTGCGCTTTTGTTTTACGCACTTGGCGGGGCGAAGTTGTTTGAAAATGTGATTGGCAGGATGTTTTCTGTACAGATTAACAATGCGTTGATACAGAAAATTATACCGGACAAGACGGATCGGGTTCGTTTTATCGACCGGATTCAAAAACTTTTTGAACGGGACTACGCCAACGAGGATCAGTTTGAATCGGACTATCGTCAAACGACGGCAGATTTTAGATACAAATATCCGGCGTTGCGTGAAAAAGTAATTCGCAACAAAAATCAACTTACGGAATTTACGACGGGCGGAGAATAATAATTTTGTGATTTATGATTTGTGATTTTTGTCACATTTTTAACCTTTAACCCTATTAAAAAAACAATGAGAACACAATTTATTTTATTGATGTTTTGTTCGGTATTGGCGTTGACGAATTACGGCAGGCTGAATACGGAACAACAAACTAGTACTTTGACGGCAACGGATGCGGCATCGGTTGTGTATTCTGAAGGTGCGGAGGTTGAGGCTTACACACCGGATGAGGAGGTTCAATACGGTTTGTGTGAACCGACCGAACAGGAACTTGAAAGTGTTACGGATGAGTTACGTGCAGTATCTGGCGACGTTAATTTCAATTTGATTCAGTACATGAATCACGGTGATTATTTACCGTTCGATAAATGTTTTGAGGAGTGGTTACAAGATCGGACGGAAATATTTGAAGCGATAGGCTATGAAGAGTTATTACCGTTTCAAACGATAAACC
>JAITBS010000632.1 GCA_031283515.1 Planctomycetaceae bacterium | reverse complement strand
CTCAATCGGACAAAACGAGGAGAATCCATTTCTACAAGACGGAACATTCCGAATAATGCGTATTTTTTAGTCCGCAGAGTTACGCCAATATTTAATCCGCAGATTACGCAGAGTTACGCCAATGTTTAGTCCGCAGATTACGCAGAGTTTCGCCAATATTTAGTCCGCAGATTACGCTGAGTTTCGCCGTTTGGGTAGTAATCCGCACGGCAACACTATTCACTAAAAAAACAACCAATTGCCGGCAAGGTAAACTATCGCCGCTCTTAACAAATCAGAAATTGCCGAAAAGAGGACTCGAACCTCCACCCCGTATTAACAGGACTAGGACCTGAACCTAGCGCGTCTGCCAGTTCCGCCATTTCGGCAAATACAATAAATATTACATAATTACATTAAATGGATATGTTTCAAGAAGTTTTCGTTTTTAGTTTGTGATTTCCCAAACATTTTGGGATATATCACTCAACCGTCCACGATGGCGTGTCCGGTAGATAACGGTTAAAATCATCCACTAATTCCTGTTGATAACTGCCGGCAAACGTACCAGCAAAAAATCGATCCAATCCCTCTTCAAAAAGCCGTTGCCAACTTTTTTCTTCTGCACCGGGGTTGATCGGAAAAAACAACGCCTTATTGGCTAACGCTGCTTTGTGGTCACCGGGAGCATCGCCAATCATTAAAATCCGGTTTTGACCGTAATTACCGATTTTTTGTGCTTTCTCAAGTGATTCCTTTTTTGTTCCGACTTCCTGACCGCAAATTGCTGCAACATATTGTCCGATATTCTGTTCCTCCCATTCCCGAACCAACGCTTCTTGCGGAGTTGCCGAAACAACAAGAACATCAGCTTTACCTTTCATCTTTTCCAACGACTCCCGAACAAACGGAAACGGCGGAACTCCCTTATCAACAATAAAATCAACCGTTTTATTAATCGCCAACGACCATTCCAATGTTTGTACCAACCCCGGATCAGGATTCCGTTCCACTTCCGCTTTTAACGCCGGATTACCTAATTTTGTTTCTCGGGCAACCCAATCAATCAACGATTGCGGAATCTCAATTTTAACTCCGCGACGCTTCACTTCAGGGCGGCGTTGCAACCATTGAAGTGTTTCAATCAACGCCGGAAACCGGTTAATGCCGCGACTTTTGGAATAGAGATTGACAAATTCAAACGCTTCCCGTGCATATTTACTAATACCTTGAAGATTCCAGTATTTGATCGTGTTCGGAACAAAACACTCTTTATGTTTCAACTCCATCGTGTCGAACGCACAACCATCCGAATCAATACCAATCAAAAATTCATGGCGCGCTTTGTAATCAAAAATCATAAAATAATTGAAATTGAAATAATTGAAATAGTAGTTATAAAGTAATCGAGCGAGTAATTGTAATCGTCATTATAAAAAAAAATTATTCGCCAATAATCTTAATCATAATTCGTTTTGGTCGATGTCCGTCAAATTCGCCGTAAAAAATTTGTTCCCAAGGACCGAAATCAAGTTTTCCTTCGGTAAGTGCGACAACAACTTCACGTCCCATAATTTGACGTTTATGATGAGCGTCGCCGTTATCTTCACCGGTTTGGTTATGGGCATAACGTGTTGGTGACGGGTCAAACGGGGCGAGTTGCTCCAACCAATTTTTGTAATCCTGATGAAGCCCCGGTTCATCGTCATTGATAAAAACCGACGCCGTAATATGCATTGCGTTGACCAGCACAAGACCTTCCCGAATACCGCTTTTGTTCACCGCAGCAACAACCTGTGACGTAATATTGACAAATTCCATCCGTTTTGAAATGTTCAACGTCAAAATTTCACGATAAGATTTCATGATATTTTGTTGTTCCTATTCAGGATTGTCCGTATTCGGGAGAGCCGCAATTAACTCAATTCACATTAACTAACTAACTAACTAATCACACTTACCCGACGACCGCCGCGGTCAAATTGGACATGACCTTCAGTTAATGCGAAAAGAGTATAATCATTCCCAATTCCGACACCTTTACCTGCGTGAAATTTTGTGCCGACCTGACGAACAATAATGTTACCGGCTTTTACTGTTTCGCCGCTGAATTTTTTAACTCCGCGCCGTTGACCATTGGAATCCCGACCATTACGGCTTGAACCTTGACCTTTTTTATGTGCCATAATATACCTCTGTTTTATTGTTGAATACTGGTGATTGTTCAGATTTCAGATTCACAACACGGTTTCAGTTGCAATAACACCCAAGTTAAGTTTAACAACTTCAAGGTTTCAATCCGGTCAAAACCTGTTTGAATCCGATAAAACTGTTTCCAAAGCGATTTTCCAATTTCGCTTATTAGAATTTTAAGAGTTGAATTTTACAGGAAAATCCATTCAAAGTCAATCGCCCCCGGATAGCCGTATTGAATTTGTGAGTCTTTGAGGTTGTATTGGTCACCGATTCTCCACCAGTTTGTTTTGAGGACTTTCCGTTTCATTGTTCGTCCTTCACCCGGTTTACCAGTGTTTTCGCCTTCGTCAGCCCATTGGTACGCATTGGTCAGACCGCTGACGTAAATGGAAAAACGATGAATTTTAGGATCAATATCTGTCCAAAGTGCCACTCCCCAAAAATCATGGTCGGAAGCAATTAATTTACGCGTGATACTAACAGTTGTTTCGGGAATTGTTTTCATTCCTTCACGTTTAATGATTGCCGGAAGAGCAAGCGGAATGATTTGATCAACATAAGAGACGGCAATTGTTTGAGGTTGTGTTTCGACTTTACCGGTTTCGGGATGGTTAGTGGATGCGGTGTCCTGAACAAGTTGATCTGTTGCCAAAAGAAACTGCGGAACAAAACGAATCGGTTCACCATTACCTTGTTGTGGTTCAAATATTCCCGGAGTATTGCGGAGAACAATTTCTCCATCATGTGTTTGCGGCACGGAAGTACCGGCAACATCCGAAACAGCAACAGTATCATGAAAAATAGGTGTTTCCAGTTTTGTTTTGACGTCAGAACGGAGAGAACCGCCGGAATTAGTATTTTCAAATTCGACTTTCGTTAATGTTTTCTCACCGCTATCCGTGCTGACGGTTCGTTCTGTTGCGATTTTATCCAATTGTGCCGGACCTACATTTTTAACATTGTACACCAAATACCAAACGGCTTTTTTATCCAATGAACCTTCTTTATTCGGAATATCGACATAGACAATCCTAAGCGGTTTGAACGAAAATTGGAGACACCAGATATTGCGTTGGTAACGAATTTCTTTTGCCCAGATTTCTTTGTTAAAACGCACATCGTCCGCCAGTTCCGGCGGAATATCAGGCAAAGTTGCCAGAACTTCAACCATGTCCGCCCGATTATAAACAGAAGCGTAATCAATATCCGGAAGAATCGTCACAAGCGTTCCTGGTGCTAATCTCGGTTGAGCAGAAACCTCTTCACCTCTCACAATTTCAAAGGTCAAAACCAAAAAGGAAAAACAAATAATTGGAATAATACACAAGTTTTTCATAATCCTTAACCATTGAAAAAATGGAACGTTGTTGTGAGATAAAAATTCACCAATAAAAAAGAGTATATTCTATTTCGGTATCGACAGAAACACTATGTTGACTTTACAGTTGACTTTACATTTGCCCAAATATCAGATTTTCGCAAAGAAATGTAGTTTTTTTCTGCGAAAATCTGGTATAATCTGCGGAATTGTAATCAGCGGACGAAAATTCTACTGAATAATTACTGTTTTGTTTTATTTTAAGCAACACTTGTATCATTATTGAGCATTGATTTTGGATTTGATCATTTTGATTTTACAGTGTATTGATTTTTATAACATGTTATATTTATTGAACTTAAAGAAATTT
>JAITBS010000591.1 GCA_031283515.1 Planctomycetaceae bacterium | reverse complement strand
CTAATATTGGCGAGCCATTGATTTCTGAATGGTTTGATTATCTGTGTGATAAAGCAATAGAATACGGAGTGTTACTTGATATTACTTCGAACGGAACTTTGTTGAACGAAAGTAAAATTCATAAGATTTTGCCGAATTTACTTGATATAAAAATTTCTTTCGACGGAGTGAAAAAAGAAACGTTTGAACGGATACGCAAAGGTGCAAGTTACGATGTTGTAGTGAAAAATGTCGAACATCTTTTGCGATTGAAGGAACAAGGACAATCCAAAGGAACAGTTACCCTACAAATGACTGTTTTCAATTTCAACTATCAAGAATTGCCTGATTTAGTGCGATTTGCTAAAAATAAGGGCGTTGATAGAGTGAAGGCCTATCACGTTCACTCGTATTCAGAAGAAATCAATAACTATTCGCTGTTCCATGATTTACGGCGTTTTGAAGAAGTTCGTTTGCAAGCAATAGAGTTAGCCGAACAACTTGATATTGCCTTGGAATTGTCCGAACCGGAGACAAAAGACAACTTGACAAAGGGTTTAATCAGCCAAAAATGCCGACTGCCTTGGACAGAATGTTTTATTGATTCGGACGGTGCGGTTTATCCCTGCCATACGCACAACTTTATTTCTTTGGGCAACATTTTCATAGATGATATAAGTTCGGTTTGGAATAGTGATTATACTGCAATGTTAAGAAAATGTTTAACGGGGAAATGTGCGGATACAGAGGTTATTTGCAATAATTGCGGAATGAATTTTCTAAAACACGATGAAAATCAACCTATTCCCTACAATAAATCCGACTTTTTGTACGGTACGTCAGTAGAAAACGGGCATGTGAAATGGAGTAAAAGAAACAAACAATTTTTAATAAAGAGATGAACTATGGACGAAAAACTGTATATAGAACAGATAATCAAAGAAATATACCCCAATCAATCTATTAAGATATTGGCAGAGGGCGGTATGTCGTTTGCTTTTGAAGTTGGGGATAACATTGTTCGTATTCCAAGAAATGAAATTGCAAAACAGGATTATCGAAAAGAAGAAAAAATTTTAACCTACTTGAAAGACACTATCACAACAACAGTAATTCCTAACCTTGAAATTATAGAAACCCCGTTTTTCCATATTGTTCATAAGAAACTTATTGGATTGCATTGGGAGGGAAACACCTATAACAAGTTATCTGAAAAAGCAAAAAATTCACTTGCTAATGACTGTGCTTGCTTTTTTTCCGAATTACATTTGATTGATATTACAGGAATCAAAAATAATTTGCCGCAAATAAAAGTCATAAATCAAGATGTCGAAGATTATTTGAACGTATATTTGTCGGTAAACGAAATAGAAGCAATTCTTAAACATCTGGAAATCTTATATGAATTACCCAACAATGTGCTGCTACACAATGATTTTTATCCACCTAATTTTTTCGTTGATACCAATTACAGATTGAAATCCGTAATTGATTTTGCAAGAGCGTGTTATGGCGATTTTAACTTTGAATTTCGTAAAATTTTATCATACGAAGAAGGGGAACAGGATTTTTGGCAGAGAATAGTACAATTCTATGAGGATATGACCCACAGAGAGATAGATAAGGAAACCATGAAAACCATAGATGTTTATAATTACATGGATTTTTTATCTTATTTCGCCAAACATTACAAAATAGAAAAAGGCAAAATCAGAGTTCTAAACAGATGGAATGACCACATTGTTTATGTAAAAAATAAAATTCGAGAACTTAAATGGATATAAATGAGCAACATATTATAGTATCGCAACTTGAACTAATCAATGACAGGCAACTGTTCGATATAGAGGTAACAACACGATGCAACAAGCAGTGTTATTGTTGCCCGCGCCATAATTTTCTACGGAAGCATAGAGATATGTCGCTTGAAACCCTTAAAAAAATTGTTGAGTGGTTGCCATTAAATTGTGATGTGTTTTTTGCAGGATATGGCGAACCTTTGTTACATGAAGATTTACTCATTTTCATTCGAAAACTTTCTGAAAAAGGCGTAGGTGTTTCTGTTTTGACAAATGGGAAACTTTTATCGACGCAAAAAATCAAAGATTTATTCAAGGCGGGACTTGAACGCATACAAATCAGCATTTTGTTAAGAGATGAACTTGCTGAAATAAAAAAATATGCGGATATGGCAGCCGGCATAACCGGCAAAATTCGTTTTAATTTAATGTATGAAGGCGCAACTCCGAACCCTGATAGCCTGATTCGAAAATTGCAAGAAAAAGGATTTGAATTTTATTACAAGAAAGTACATAACAGAGGAAACGAATTATACCAAGCGAATTATAAAGAGCCTATTTTGAGTTGTGGAACATTTTTTATTAACACTTATATTGATACAAACGGCTCTTTACAAGTGTGTTCCAATGATATTAACGGTATATATAATCTTGGAAATATTTTTGAAACCACATTTGATGAATACAAAGAAAAAAAGAAACAACATATTGGAAATAAGCAGATTATACCGATTTGTCAATATTGTACAGATGAATACAGATTAAACCATTTTAAACATGAATAAAAATAAACCTACACTTGCTATATTCGGAATTAAAGACCGTTTTGTAACAGAAAAAACTACTTTCGTTCACGACCACAACTTGTGTCTGATGCAAGACGGAAAAGTTTTGCAGTATCTTCAATTAGAGCGATTTTCTCGCCGAAAGTACGACAATCGTTTATATGAGTTCTTAGAAGATTTGATTGATAGCAAATTACTCAATTTGCCTGACGATTACGACATTGTCAATGTGAATATTTTTGTAGGCAATACATTCATATCAAAGTCGGGCAGACTCCGAGTTGAATCAAATTTACAAAAAGAACTTAAGCCGGATTTGGATGAAGCGCAAGCATGGTTTCAATATGCCGATTGGGAAGGCAAAGAAATCAATGCTTATGAGTGTCCTCACGAATTGGCGCATATTTTTTCCTGCCTACCTTTCTTTGGCGAGTTCAGAGAAAACAGTTTACTTGTTTCGTTCGATGGTGCTTCAAGTTTGTGCAATTTCTCGGCTTGGCATTACATTGATGGACAGATGAAACTGCTTGAATATCATTGGGAACTTGGTTATTTGTCAAAGTTCTTCAATGACAATTTTTTGTCGTTCAGTATTCTCAAGGCGAAACCGGACGACCATTGCAGCGTTCCGGGCAAACTGATGGGTTATGCCTCGTGGGGAAATTACAGCGAAAGAATAGAAAAATGGTTGAAGGATAACGGTTACTTCAAAGATTATTGGGATAAAGAGATCGCTATTTTTCAATCAATTAAAGAAAATTTCGGCATTGAAATTTCAGAATTTAATACTCATAATCCATTTCTAATGGATATTGCCGCCACTTTTCAGCATATTTTCGAACAAGAATTTCTACAAAAAATTAGCGAACTGCAACGAAAAACCAGTGCCGAATATATGTATTATGCGGGCGGTTGTGCACTGAATATTGTTACCAATACAAAGCTTATTGGAAAACTTCTATTTAAAAATATTTTTATTCCACCTTGCTGTAACGATAGCGGTTTAAGTTTGGGGGCTGCTGCATTTTTGGAATGGAAAAAAGGTAACAAGATACAGCCACATTCTCCCTATTTGTGCAATATCGGCTTGGAAAACGAAAACCGGCAGAATGAAGTGTCGGAAGAAGTAATCCGTCAAACTGCCGAAATTCTATTGCACGACGGAATAATCGGTGTTTGCAACGGTATTTCGGAAGTCGGACCACGAGCATTGGGAAATCGCAGTTTGCTTGCATTGGCAAACAGTAAAGAACTTGCGAAAAAGTTGAGTATGGAAGTCAAAAAACGGGAATGGTATCGCCCCGTTGCCCCGATAATGTTGGAAAAAGTTGCACGACAAGTTACAGTTCAGCCATATCACAACTTGGCAAAATATATGTTGTTGGATTTCCATGTAAAACCGGAATTTCAAAACGATTTGCAAGGTGTTGTACACGCCAATGAAACCGCAAGAATACAATCCGTTTCAAGCGAAACAGACAATCCGTTTATATTTCGTTTACTTACTTATTTGTATGATAATCACGGAATTATGGCTCTTATCAATACTTCGTTCAACGCTCAAGGCGAGCCAATAGTTCACACTGCCGAACAGGCTATGCTATCGGCAAAAAGAATGAATTTGCAAGGATTAATCATTGATAATAAACTGATTAAAATGTGAATATATGAATTTGAAAGACATAAAAACTTCGCAAGACAGCACCTACTTTCTTTACAAAGGAAAGCCGCTTTTCAAGAAGAAATTCGTTGAGGTGCTGAAATTTCATGCCCCCGGACTTGCACCCGTCAAAGACGAAACAGGTGCATATCATATTGACAGCAACGGCAATCCATTATATCCGGAAAGATACAGTCGTACTTTCGGTTTCTACTGTAATCGGGCTGCCGTTATTCAAGAAAATTATTGGTTCCATATCAATGAAAAAGGACAGCGAACATATCCGCAAAACTATACTTGGACAGGTAATTATCAGGAAAATATCTGCATCGTCAGAGATTTTGAAAATCACTATTTCCACATTGACATACAAGGAAACAGAATATACGCCGAAAACTACTTGTACGCAGGCGATTACAAAGATGGTATCGCTTGTGTGAAACAACAAAACGAACTTTTCAAGCATATTGATACAAACGGAAAGCCAATCAACAGTAAAGAGTTTTTGGATTTAGGCGTATTCCACAAGAATTTTGCCACAGCCAAAGACAAAAACGGTTGGTTTCACATTGACAAAATCGGAAACGAAAATTATCAAGAGAGATATTTAGCAGTAGAGCCATTTTACAACGGTTTTGCGTTAGTTGAAACTTTTAAGAACGAGAAAATTATTATTGACGAAAATGGCAAAACAGTGTTATTGTGCTGTACGACTACAGCGTAACGACGTCGGTAAAAAAGGTAAATCTAATGATTTATCAGATACATGAACATTTTTGAGAAATAAACCAACATTTGGTTGTTTTGAAAAAGTTTTTATCGTTATAATGCATTATTTGAAACAATGCGAAACGTAGCAAACAAGCGCACTTCACTCGTTTCTATGTCGTTAGCCATTTAGGTTCGCTTTTTCGTAAAAATCTGAAAGAGAGGGGAGGGAGATATTCGGAAAGAATATCTTATCTTTGTGTGGTGGGTGAAATTGGGATGAAGTATCGGGAGTTGGAGAAAATCGCAAAGAAATATGGACGCAGGTGTATCAGTTGTGCCTGCCCTCATCTTGTATGATATAGTCCAATAACGGGGAAAGAGTTCCGTATGAGTCGTCATGGTTGAAGCCCCATATCGTCCCGAGAAAGCTTTCAGAACAAGGTTATAATCAGAAAATCGTTCTCTACGATATGGAAAACAAAGACAGGACAACATCTGAACGGAATAGTGGAGAGCAGTTGTCCATCAAACGGTGGGCGGAGGAAGACAGGCCGAGAGAGAAACTGCTTGCACAGGGTGCACATGTGCTGAGCGATGCCGAGCTGCTGGCCATACTGATAGGGTCGGGAACGCCTTCGGAATCGGCCGTCGAACTGTCCCGCCGCATCCTCCATGCCGTCGAGAACAACCTCAACGAGTTGGGACGGCTCAGCA
>JAITBS010000571.1 GCA_031283515.1 Planctomycetaceae bacterium | reverse complement strand
CTGAAATATTACGAATTATTTTATTTGTAGAAACTGCGGACACGCATAATAGAATCGAACCCGCCAAGACGAATACAATCATCAATACAAATAAGAGCCGGATCACCTTCCTCCAAAACTTCGTAATTGCGTTTAACAGAACCAATTACAAAATCAAGTCCCAACGGCATTGCACGGGTTAAAAAGGCACTTTCGAGCGGTCCTTTGACAAGTGAGCCGTCCTTCCGCTTTGAAGGCAACATCACCGTAAAATTACTCAGCCCAACCGAAGCGTGGAACCCCGCAAACTGCGGATCATCATGAATCAGTTGTAACGCCGCAAGAAGCCGCGATAAATTACCCTCACTGTCAGAACCAATCGGTGCAATTCCCGGATCAAAAATTAAATCCTCATTTGGAATTCCCGCTTTTTTTGCTTCCGCAAGAAGTAATTTTGCAGCGTCATAAGTTTCTTGTGCAGTATGACATGCACCGGCTTTACCCTCTTGAATTGTTTCGGAAATCAAAAGAACAGGGCGAAACGGTTTAATTCTGTACAGTTCAAACATTTCCATTCGGAGCGGTGAAATCGAATTAAGAAGCGGTTGTCCCACAGAATCATCATAGGCTTTCAATCCAGCCTCTGCCAACACCGGATCAGGAGTATCAATAGAAAGAGGTTTTCGAGTTACTGCCTGAACCGTATGAACAATCTCCGCCAGAAACTCCGCCGAACGACCTCCCACATTTACGTCAATATAAGTTGATCCCTTTTCATCCTGAAAAGATGCCAACTCTTTAATACCATCAATATTGCCGTCCTCAAAAAGTTGACGTGTGGAAGGAACAGAATCGTTGATCGATTCACCAATAATTTTAATATTAGATTTAGGCATGTTTTTTTCGTTTTAATAAACAAGATTCAGCAAAAAACATCATAAAAAAATAATTGAGAGGAATTTTCAAAATTATTTTTATAGACACTTACTTTGTACCATAGACTTTTTCCGGATCAAAAATACGTTCGCCAACAATCTTAAAACCATCGGGAATTATTTCACGGAAAAAGCAAGTTTTATAACCTTCGTGACAAGCGGCACCGCCGATTTGTTCGACTTTGAGCAAGATGGTATCCGTATCACAATCAAGGAAAACACCGGAAATTTTCTGAACATTTCCGCTTTCTTCTCCTTTTCGCCACAATTTATTCCGGCTGCGGCTGAAATAAACCGCATGACGGGTTTTCAGGGTTTCGTCGTAGGCTTCTTCATTCATGTAAGCCAACATCAACACCTCACCTGTTGCCGCATCCTGAGTAATAACAGGCACAAGATTATTGCATTTCGCAAAATCAGGACGTAATAAATTATTCATAGCAAACTCAAAAAGTTAAGGCAGTTAAAATCATAAGTCGAAATTGTAGTCCAAATAGAATATTCAGACAACCCCCTACGCTCCAAAAAACTTGGGCATCGTTTGTAATATCTTCATCACACCTGAACATTCGATTTTCATTGTTTGACAAGGATCAACAGAATTGACAAGATATTAAATATTCGTAATCTATCAGTGGAATTTTTGTTCTTTTATTTAAAATTCTGTCAATTCTATTTATCCCGCCAAAATCCGTCTATCTTGTCAAAAGTCGAGAAAATTGTATTCGTCGGCAGTTTTTAGAAGTTGCCAGATGTAAATTATATGTTATGATAGAATGAAAATCAGGTTGCGGCACTGATTCGTTTGGGCAGTTCAAAAAATTATAAGAATGATCTTTGTTTTCATTGTTCAATTATCATGGCTTGGCAGGGAATTAAAGGACACGACGCAATTTTTCAACGCTTTTTACAGGCACAACAACGCGGACGATTGGCAGGAAGTTTTCTTTTTGTCGGACCTTCCGGAATTGGAAAACGTAAGTTCGCAATCGCTCTTGCGAAGGGATTTCTTTGTAAAGGAAATGGTAATGACAGTATTGATCCGTGCGGTGTTTGTGATTCCTGCCGGTTGTTTGGCAACACCGATAACGCCGAAAGTTCCAAAAATTCCGAATCACTCAAAACTCCCAACACAAATACTGAAAATGAAAAAAAATCCAAAAAAGGAAAATCCGATAAATCTTCCGGTAAAGAAAAAGAAATGGTTGCGGAAGATTTTATTTCACCACATCCCGATTTATATTATGTTTCCAAACCACTTGATAAATCATTTTTACCTCTGGAACTGTTGATCGGTGATAAAGAACACCGCGGTCAATCCGGTTTGTGTTATAATATCTCCCGAACACCGTTTCTTGGGCATCACAAAGTTGCAATTATTAATGATGCTGATTTTCTCAATGCCGAAGGAGCAAATGCGCTGCTCAAAACATTGGAAGAACCGCCATCGGATGCCTTGCTTATTTTGATCGGAACCTCGACCACAAAACAACTTCCGACGATTCGCAGTCGTTGCCAAATTATTCGATTTGCGCCGTTATCACCTCAGATTCTTGGTTCTCTTTTGCTCGATCAAGGTGTTGCTGTAACTTTGGAGCAATCCCTAACTTTAGCCCGACGTGCCGGAGGAAGTCTTGATCAGGCAAAAGATTTCTTCGATGATGATATCGAAATTATTCGTAACGATCTAAATACCGCACTCGCTCAATATCGTTTAAATTCCATCGCTTTAGCCGCAAAATTAAACGAATTTATCGAAAAAGCCGGTAAAGAACCGCCATTACGTCGTCGGCGGCTTCGGTTAGTTTTCAATTTGGCGGTTGATTTTTTTCGGGAAAAAATGAAAAAAGCCGAAACACCGCCGCCAAAAGAAGAAACCGCCGCCAATCGGGAACGGCATGAAAACAATCTCCAACAAGCCGTACGGCGTTTAGAACGAACATTAGACGCTCTGGAACATATAGATCGTAACGTTAATATTCCCTTTATTGTCGATTCTTGGTGTGCTGATCTGATAAAGTGTTGATCAGACAAATGATCAAATAAACACCTTTACCCCAATAATTCCTAATGACTTGTTAGTATTAGAATTAGGAATAATCTGATAAATAGCCTTAAAAATTTAAGGTCTTTCATAAAACATGTGTCCCAAAATTAAAATGTGTCCCAAAATTAAAAATCAACGAAGCACAATAAAAATTTTAAGAAATCTTGACCTAACTCGAAAGAGAACAAATTATTAGAGCAAAAATTCTTGACAAACAAATAAGGAATATCCGTTGTGGCGGGTTGTTATGCAATCTTCCTTCAGGATGGAATCATGTTAAAGTAACGTTTTCACTGCCCATAAACAAAAAACTCCGGCAATTAAAAACATCAATTGAATGACTGCCCGATGAATGACTGCCCGAAGTATATTCTTAACTCCAGATCGTAAGAAGGGTGTTGTCATTGGGTAGGAACGATGTTATACTCATAAAAATTGTTATTAATGGTTTTTTGGGGAATTTCCTAGAAACTATTGCTTTATAAATCATTCGTTAATTCACAATTAACTCCCCACTATTAACAATGCCGCTTTGGAAAATTGCATGGCGTAGTATTCAACATCGGTCATTGGCGTCCGGTTTAACAGCGTTTTCAATGGGACTTGGTGTTGCGTTGGTTGTTGCGGTCATCGTTATTTACGGTGTCTTGAACCAAACTTTTATGCGAAGCGCTCAAGGTTACGATATGGTTATCGGACCACCCAAAGGTTCACCATTGGAAGTTGTTCTTGGTGCGGTATTCTATTCGGGTTATTTGAGCGACACCATTCCTTACGATTACTTTCGTCAACTCGAAACCGGTCCCTATTCGCCGGAAGTCGAAACCGCAATCCCTATCGCATTGGGAGATCACATCTTCGGAATGCCTATTATCGCAACAACTCCAAAATTTTTCACCGAATTACGTTATTTGGATCGGTACAGTTATTCTTTTCGGAACGGTAAAAATATGGATGCCGGAGGTGATTTTGAAGCGGTTCTCGGTTACGCCGCCGCACAAAAAGCAAAACTTCATCTCGGTGACCGCTTCAAAGCAACTATCTCAAAACATGTTCCGTCAAAAGAATTTCCTGAACCGGATATGTTTACGGTTGTCGGTATTCTCGATCCAACCGGAACTCCAAATGATCAGGCATTCTTTGTGAATCTCGAAGGTTTTTTCATTATGAATGACCACGCCGATAGAACCGCTATTGATAAAGTTTTAACCCGAAAATCAATCGATCGCGGCGTCAATGAAGAAACAACTTCCCCAGATGGAACAGCATCAAACGGAAATGAACAAAAAAACGGAAATGAACAAAAAAATGAACCCAAAATAATAAAACGTGCCGATCATCGGATTTCGGCGATTTTGGTTTTGACAAAAATAAAAGAGATTGCCCCGACAATTATCAAAGATTCACGCGGTATGGATGAAGTTCGAATTGACCGCCTAACCGCTCAAAAACTTGATCCGATTACAATGTCGCTCGGTGATCGGCTTGTTGCCGATCTTGATGTACAGGTTGCGAAACCAACGTACGAAATTACACGGCTTTTTGAAATGATTGTGGGCCGTATTCAGACGGTGTTGATTATTTTTGCGATCATGGTAATTATTGTTGCTGCAATTGGTATGATGGTTAGTATTTATAATTCGATGAATGAACGTCGGCAAGAGATTGCAATTATGCGGGCATTGGGAGCAAAACGGGGAACGGTAATGTCCATTATTCTTCTTGAATCGATTTTACTTTCACTTGGCGGCGGTTTGATTGGCATGGTGATTGGTCACGGTCTTATTGCCGGAGTGGGACCGATTATTGCTCAGGCGGTCATGGTTGTTGTCAACCCTTGGCATTTTCAATTAGCGGAACTTATTCTTATTCCCGGTCTCATTTTGTTAGCATCGCTTGTTGGTTATCTTCCGGCAGTGGTTGCTTACCGAACCGATGTTGCGCAATCACTCAACCCGTAACCGTTACATATCAACTTACATAAAACTGGGTAACATTTTCAGCAACAGAAACAATGATAACTATCTATTTTTTGTCCGCAAATTACGCAGATATTCGCAGATTTTTTGTCCGCCGTTTTTGGGGATGTTCTTTTTTGAAAATTACGAAACAGAAAAAATAACAAAACCTACGAAAAGTGAACAGACTAAAGACTCCGGACTTTTATTCAATTTCAATAAACGTTTGAAAAAATCTGCAAAAATCTGTGTAATCTGCGGCACTGTTAATAAAATGGACAATTACTTACCAACTTGACTTATCGCAACAATTTACACAATGATCAGTACAATTCTTTCACACTATGGTTCGCGTAAGGAATCGTTAATACCGATTTTGCAGGCAATCCAGAAAGAATATCGTTATCTTCCGCAAGAAGTTCTCCGCGAGATTTGCCGTAACACCGAAATAACACCGTCTGACATTTTTGGTGTTGCCACATTCTACGATCAATTTCGGCATGAACCAACCGGTGAACATTCTATTTGTGTTTGTACCGGTACGGCTTGTCATGTCAAAGGAGCGGATCAGATTTTAGATGCGTTCCACAAGACACTTGGTATTCCCGAAAAAGAAGATACCGATGCCGCACGACAATTTACGATACAAAAGGTTGCTTGTCTTGGTTGTTGTACATTAGCTCCGGTAGTCCAGATTGACGGCGTAACCTATGGACATCTAACACCGGCAATGGTTCCAGACGTTCTTGACGATTTCAAGAGCCGTGAAAAAACTGCGAAACAATCTGTTGATTCACCAAATCGCGGAACAGAAATTGCTGTTGTTCGGATTGGACTTGGTTCTTGCTGTCAGGCTCAGGGAAGCGGTACGGTTCGCGATGAAATTGTTAAAACTATTGAGGAGATGAACCTTGATATTACTGTTGAACCTGTTGGCTGTGTTGGAATGTGCCATCAGACTCCGTTGTTGGAAGCTATTTCGAAACGCGGTGTTTCGACTTTTTATGCGCACGTCAAACCTGAAGATGTCCGGTCAATTCTGTTGCGGAATTATAAACCGAACAATTTATTCCGGCGTTTTGAACATCGGATTGCCAAAATTATGGAAGGCTTGTGGAGTGATGAATTTCCCGATCCGTCGAAACAACGTCTTCTCGAACTCGATCATGAACCGGTTTGTTCCTTTCTGAATCAGCAACGACATTGCGCAATGGAACACTGCGGCGAAATCAATCCGAATAATTTGGCGGATTATCGAGTTCACGGAGGTTTTGCTGCGCTCGAACAGGTTCTGAGCAACCGGTTGACGCCGGAACAAATTATCGAACAGGTTAGAATATCAGGAATACGCGGACGCGGCGGTGCCGGATTTCCAACGCATCTCAAATGGTCGGCGGTTGCCGAACGTAACGATAAGTGCTGTTATGTTATCTGTAACGGTGATGAAGGCGATCCTGGTGCGTTTATGGACAGGATGCTTCTTGAATCATTTCCGTTTCGAATTATCGAAGGAATGGTTATTGCGGCGCGGGCAGTTGGTTCGGAGCAAGGTTTTTTTTATATTCGTGCGGAATATCCGCTTGCGGTGGAACGGGTTCGGCGGGCTTTGGAAATTTGTTACCAAAACAATCTGTTGGGCAAAAATATTTTGGGAACAGATTTTACATTTGAGCTTGGTGTGAAGGAAGGAGCTGGAGCGTTTGTATGCGGAGAGGAGACGGCGTTGCTTGAATCAATGGAAGGGCGGCGCGGTATGCCTCGATTAAAACCGCCGTTTCCGGCGCAATCAGGTTTGTTTCATAAACCGACTCTGATTAACAATGTTGAAACGTATTCGCTTATTCCGTTTATTTTTAAGCATGGAGCGGAGGCGTTCGCGAAACTCGGTACGGAACAAAGTAAGGGGACAAAGGTTTTTGCACTGGCAGGAAAAATACGTCGCGGCGGTTTGATTGAAGTTCCAATGGGAATAACAATCCGTCAGGTTGTTGAAGACATTGGCGGTGGAGTTACAGAAACGGTAGCCGGCAAAACTTCCAACGGAAATTCCGCAATACGGCAACGGAAATTCAAAGCGGTTCAAATTGGCGGTCCTTCGGGCGGCTGTGTACCGGCAACATTGGCGGATACGCCGATTGATTTTGAATCGCTGGCAAAGGTGGGTGCGATAATGGGTTCCGGTGGACTTGTTGTGCTGGACGACAATGATTGTATGGTGGATATGGCGAGATATTTTCTGAAGTTCACGCAGGAACAATCTTGTGGAAAGTGTACATTTTGTCGGATTGGTACACATCGGATGTTGGATATTCTGGATCGTCTTTGTACAGGTCGGGGCAAGCCGGATGATCTTAGCAAGTTGGAATTACTTGCCGAACAGGTGAAATCAGGGAGTCTTTGTGGACTTGGAAAAACGGCTCCGAATCCGGTTTTATCGACGCTTCGATATTTTCGCGACGAATACGAAGCTCATCTTCAGGGACATTGTCCGGCGGGAAAGTGTATGGCGTTAATTAAGTATTGGATCAATGAGAATTGCAATGGTTGTTCTATTTGTGCGCGAAGTTGTCCGGTTGGTGCAATTCCCGCAACGCCTTATCACCGCCATAAGATTGACCACAATATCTGTACAAAATGCAATGCTTGCCGTCAAGCCTGTCCGCACAACGCAATCGTTTTAGTTAATAGCAGCTAAGTACCAAATAAACGACCTTTTTTCCGCAAGAGTTATTTAACCTATGGTTGCGTCGGCGATGAAGTTCCTTTGGCAAAGCCGCAACATCATCTACCCGAAAAATACGCCAACGTCAAAACTTCCGGTCTCACCACAACAATCAAAAAAAGAAAGTAATATATCAATGGAATTTTTTTTGAATTTGTTTACAGTTGGCAATTACAAGGTAGGCAACTGAAAGGTAGGCGACGTTTCGGCGAAAGGTTGACTACCGTCAAATATGACCAAATAAGAGCACGAATGAATAGATTCAAAAATCGGCACAGAATAGGAATGCTCCCATATCATATCAGAACAAATCGGAAACAGACTCGATTTCAGCTAATTCTTTGGGTAACTGAAATGCAAGTGATTCTATACAAGTTGTTTTTTCTTCGACGGTTGCCTGAAACTGGTTTTGAAGTATCTGAACACAATCTTGTACAATTTGTTCAGGTGCACTGGCTCCGGCGGTTATCAGAATAGTTTCGTTGCCTCGAAGCAACTCCAGTACAATATCGTTCGGTCCATCAACAAGATAAGAACAAATTCCAAGTGATTCCGCAAGCTCCGCCAGGCGGCGGCTGTTGGAACTGGTTCGGCTGCCAACAACCAGCACCACATCCACTCCAACACTTAATTGCCGAACCGCATTCTGACGGTTTTGCGTCGCATAACAGATATTGGCATCAGTATGTCCGGCGATTGTCGGAAATCGTTGACGTAACAATTTAATCATTTTGGCAGTCTCTTCTACAGAAAGTGTTGTCTGAGTCAGATAAACCAATTTTTCGTCTGGTTGGAAAGAAAGATTCGCGATTTCTTGTTCATTTTCAACAACTTGAATGGATTCCGGAGCTTCGTTCATTGTTCCGTTCACTTCGTCATGACCGCGGTGACCAATCAAGATAATCGAATAACCTTTCGCCGCGTAACGAATAACCGCACGATGAACAGAGTTGACCAAAGGACAGGTTGCGTCAATGGTTTTAATATTTCGTTCCAATGCCTGCAAGCGGACGTTGGGCGAAACTCCGTGCGCCGAAAACATCAATCTGCTGCCAACAGGAACATGATCAATCGAGTCAACAAAACAAGCTCCCCGCTGCCGGAAATAATCAACCACCCAAGTATTATGGACGATTTCATGATAAACATAAACCGGTTTCCCAAAATACCGCAACACAGCATCTAAGGTTTTAACCGCCATGTTCACTCCAGCGCAAAAACCACGAGGATTGACCAAAATAATATGCACCGCTCTATAAATTATAACCCCTTCACAAGAGGCAACATCGGAATACACAAAGTAGAGACACCAGTCATTATTATACTCCTCACACCTGATAATTCGATTTTCATTTTTTGACAAAATCAACAGATTTTGACAGCAACAGAATTGACAGAATTTTTAATAAAAGACACAAAAACGCTGCTCTTATAAATCCGAATTTTAAAGCGCAAAGAGTATAAACAATTCACTATTAACGATTCACTAATCACTATTCACTAATTTCTATCCATTTTGTTTCTTTAGCACTTTGGATAATGGCGTCGCATACTTTTTGGGTTCGAGCTGCTGTTCGCATATCCGGTTCAAACTTTGCTCCGCCGTCCAAGCTAAACAGAAAATCAGCCAAACCATTAATAAAGGTGTGTTCATAACCAATTGTCGTGCCCGGAACCCAATAATTTTTCATGTACGGATGTTCCGAGTTAGTGACGAGAATTTTCTGCCAACCGGTTAAATGATCCTCGATTTTTTTTCCTGAATCCGGATCGGCGTAACGGAAAAAATTAATATATTCCGGTTCTTCAAGATTAAAAGAAGCGGCTCCATGTTCACCGTTAATTTCCATCGAACTGTAATTTTTGCGTCCCCGTGCATAACGGCTTGATTCAAAAGTTCCGATGGAACCGTTTTTGAACACTGCCAAAAACATACATGCATCGTCAATCGTAATTTTTTCCATTTGTCCGGTATCTGTATTTTTCCGTTCTTTGATAAAGATTTCGGTATAGGCAGACACTTTGGCGATTGGTCCGTTAATCCATTCCGCCGTATCAATAGAATGAGCCAGAAGATCGCCCGTAACACCGCTACCGGCAACTTTTGCCGAAAGACGCCACAATGCAGTACCGCCGGACGGCACTTTTTCACTGATCGTATAATCTTGAAGATAAGTTGCCCGATAATGAAACGGTTTACCGATACGCCCTTCATCAACAATTTGTTTGAAAAGCGACACCGCCGGAACACGACGATAATTGAAGGAAACCATATTTTTGATTCCTGCTTTTTCTACAACCGACGCCATCTCTTCCGCTTCGGCGTAATTCATTGCGAGCGGTTTTTCACAAACAATTATTTTGCCGGCTTTTGCCGCTGCAAAAACCATATCTTTGTGCAAAAAGTTTGGCGCAACCACATCGACAATATCAATATCTTTTCGTTCGATTAATTTTTTCCAATCGGTTTCAATTGATTCGTAACCCCACATCTCCTGAAATTTTTTGAGAGCAGACATGTCTTCTTCACGACCATAACATGCTTTGAGAACTGGTTGATAGGGAGTGTTGAAAAAATGGTTGACCTGACTGTAAGCGTTTGAATGGGTTCGTCCCATGAAACCGCAACCAAGCATTCCGACATTGAGTGTTTTTTTTGCCATGATTTCTAAAATGGTTAAAAATAGTAAAAAATTAAAAATAAATCATTGTTATCAAGTGAGACTTATCCAGAAGAAAACAATGATCAACCAATTGCCGAACAATAACCGCCCAATCTGAAAAATCATGGGAACAGTTACCATCGTTTGCGTAATAACAGTCTTGATTCCAATCAAGTCTGAAATTGCTGAATCCTAGAAGGAATTGCGTTTAAAATACCATATTGAAATAAGGACTGCAAGTAGAGGATTTTTCTGTCTATTCTGTTGTGAGCTTATCTTGTAATATTTCAGCGGAATTTTTGTTTTTCGATTTTCAACCCGACAGGGAGGTGATGATGCACAATCATGGTTATGCACATTGCATCACGGAAGGATTAGGAAATGATCCGGCACAAAACCAATTTATTGCCGTGTAAAGTATAATCTGCGTAATCTGAAGACTGGTTTTCTTCCGCCTGCCGACCGGTTTGTGTCGATTGCCAACTGGTTTGGGCTCTCTGCCGACCGGTTTGTGTTGCCAGCCGACCGGTTTTAGTTCTCTGCCGACCGGTTTTTGCTCTCTGCCGACCGGTTTTGGGCTTCCGCCGACTGGTTTTGGTTCTCTGCCGACCGGTTTGGGGTAATTGCCAACTGGTTTTTGTTAATTGCCAACTGGTTTTTAACAATTGTCAACTGGTTTTAGACAATTGCCAACTGGTTTTAGACAATTGTCAACTGGTTTTTACTAATTGCCAACTGGTTTTTGACAATTGCCAACTGGTTTTTAACAATTGTCAACTGGTTTTAGATAATTGTCAACTGGTTTTAGACAATTGCCAACTGGTTTTAGACAATTGTCAACTGGTTTTAGACAATTGCCAACTGGTTTTAGACAATTGTCAACTGGTTTTTGTCAATTGTCAACTGGTTTTTACTAATTGTCAACTGGTTTTTACCAATTGTCAACTGGTTTTTACCAATTGTCAACTGGTTTTTGTCAATTGTCAACTGGTTTTTACTAATTGTCAACTGGTTTTAGACAATTGTCAACTGGTTTTAGACAATTGTCAACTGGTTTTAGACAATTGTCAACTGGTTTTAGACAATTGTCAACTGGTTTTTGGTAATTGCCAACTGGTTTTTGATAATTGCCAACTGGTTTTTGGTAATTGCCAACTGGTTTTTGGTAATTGCCAACTGGTTTTTGCCAATTGCCAACTGGTTTTTGGTAATTGCCAACTGGTTTTTGCCAATTGTCAACTGGTTTTTGGTAATTGCCAACCGGTTTTTGTTCTCTGCCAACTTGTTTTTGGTAATTGTCAACCGGTTTTTGTTCTCTGCCAACTTGTTTTTGCCGGCTGTAAACTGGGAGAAGTCGGCGATTGCCGTATTGTTTAAAACCTTTCGGCGAAAGGTTGACTACC
>JAITBS010000507.1 GCA_031283515.1 Planctomycetaceae bacterium | reverse complement strand
TTATAGTAAGAAAACAATTCGTTTTGATCTTGATGAAAATTTTACAGACTCTCATTTTCTCAAAAAATTTACTTTTGTACAAAAACAAACTACATTCAATAATACTACAAATACTATTTCATCTGATCATTCCTTGCCGGTTTTTAACGCGGAGAATTCAGAAGATGATTTGAGAAAGATTCGGATAGTTGACTTAAAAGAAAACGAAACAATAGGTAAAGAAACAGAAATTTGGAATATTGGTATTTGGTATGAGCTTGTTGAAATTCTACGAAAAAATAAATTACAAAAATATACGATAGAATTTCCTCTTCAAGTTGAAATTGATCAAAAAATCGTTATACAATCCGTTGATGTTGAAATTGATTTAGCAATTGTAAATGCAATTGAACAACAAACACTATAGACGTATGGTTTATTAAATTTTGGGTAATATATCAGCGGAATTATTATTTTGATTCTTCACCCCGAAGCAACTGTGTTTTTGTCAAATGGGGGGATTGGAATTTTTTTGTTTTTTATCATTTTTTTATCATGTTCAAGCCGAAAAGTATTTTTTATTCGTCTTGGAATGATTTGGAATGATGTTGTTTTTTAAGTTATCTTTTTATTGAGTTTGTTCTCCCATTTTAGGTTGTTTTTTATTAGCGTATGAGCAATTTTCAGCATCTTATGAGAAACAGCAACTAATGCGGCATTGTGCGTTTTACATAAATTTTTTGTCAAATGATGATACATTTGTTTAAAAACATTGTCATTTTTTGTGAAAAAATAGCCGCCATTGCCGCATTATGTAACGCCCAAAGTATCTACACATTTTTTTTCCTTTGATGGAAATCACCGAAGGTAACAGTCTATTTTATTTTCTTGAAAATATGAACAACACGAACACACAAAACAAACGAAAAGTATTTGAACCAAAATTTTCGTTTGTTTCCTTATTTCGTTTGTTTCGTAATTCTCAAAAAATAATCTCTAAAAATCTGTATAATCTGCGGACTCTGTGAATTTTGTTGATAAAAACAGACAATTGCCCTGCGTAGTCTGCGGATTAATTACCCGCCAAATTCCGAAATAATCTGAATAAACAAATGTTATCTACATCTTGATTTCTACCCGTAAACAAGGTATAAGTCGGTTATCAATGAAAATTCCGCCAATAATACGCGAATCTTTTTATTAATATTGCTCCTTGTTCGTGAAACAATTCATATTCCACAATTCACTATTTAGAGGTTTCCTGTGACTTCACTAATTCAAATAAATCAAACAACTCAAACCGGTAAACACGGTTATATTTATTGGGCATTTTGTTTTTTTATTCTGTGTTCTTTTTATGTTTCGTTATTATCTGTTGCGGAGGAGCCTGCAGATCGGGAACAGCAGATAATTGAACGGTTTTGGGATATTCTGGTCAAATCACCACGGCGAGGAACAACTTTTGACCGCGTTTATACTTATTACATTGATACCGGACATGTTGATCAATTCCTTGAACGTTGCCGAAATCTCACAGAACAAAATCCGAAACACAACAAATCGTGGATATTGTACGGATTGGCAGCAGAACGGCGCGGGGAGATGGAACAGGCGGCTCTTGCTTTTCAAACAGCTCTTCAACTTGATACCGAAGATTCTGTTGCGCCGTTTTATCTTGGTGAGGTTCGGATCGCTCAAGGACGCCTACGCGAAGCAATTACAGCATTGGAACTTTCCGTACAACGTAAACCGGTTCGCGCGGATATTCGAAATGTGTTACAAACATTGGGGCGAACTTACGAACGGTTCGGCGATTCCAAAAAGTCGGAAAATATCTGGAACCAATTGGAAAAACTCTTTCCCGATGATTCCGAAATGCTCGTTCAAATTGCAGAACTTCTTGAATCGGAAAACCGTTACAGCGAAGCATTAAAACGGTACGAAAAACTAGTTGAACAATCCAATGATGAATTTTCCCGTGCTCGGTTTATGTTGGCGATTGTTGACATTAAATTGCAGCAAGGTCATGAACAAACCGCTCTTACTGATTTGGAAACATTGCTTGATCGTCTTGCACCGGAGAGTTGGCTTGCCGAATCTGTACGAAATCGGATTGACCGGATTTTTGTGCGAAAAGGAAATGAAACCGGTTTGACGGAATTTTATCGTAAACGGATTGACAAACATCCGGCTGATTTTGAATCGGTTCGGCGGTTGGCTCTGATGTTGCGGCAACTCAAGCAATATGACGAAGCACGGAAATTACTTACCGCAACAATTGAAAAAACGCCGTCTAATATTCCGTTGCGTTTAACATTGATTGATTTTTTAACGGAACAAAAAGAAATTGCGGCTGCCGCTGCTCAATATGAGGCGATTGATCGTCTCACTCCTAACCACACTGATTATCTTTCACATTGGGGACAACTCGTTTTCCAAAATACAGAAATAGACGAATCGACCCGTAAAACAGAAGCAGTAAAAATCTGGACGAAAATAACGGAGACTGATCCGAATAATCCTGTTACGGCGGTAACAGTTGCCGATCTTTTATTTCGCAACAAAATTTATGACGAGGCGGAGAAGTTTTACCGTCGTGCGGTGGAATTACGACCGGACGATTCTTCCTATCGGGAATATTTGGCGATATTCCATCACGGGCGCGGACAAAAAGAAAAAGCTCTTGAAATCTTGCGTCCGCTTGCAGAAAACAGTACGCAAACTCCCGAAAATCTAACTCAATTGGGTAATCTTTTTTTATCACTTGGTTATGTTACAGAATCTTTTGAAATGTTTCAACATATTGCCGAACTTTTTCCGAATGATTTACAGGCACAATGGCGTTTTATTGAGGCATTGATCCGAAGAGGTCAACCGGATGATATAGAAACAGCGGTTCTTCGGTTGACTCAGGCGGAACGGCTTATCGAAACGGAAGAACAATTTGAATCATTTTTGCGGCAAGAAGTTCAATTTCTGAAATCGGCACAAAAACTCGCCGAAACAACCGAAATTTTTGAACAAAAAATCAATGACTTGCATAATAATAATAATAATAATCAATCTCTTTTGTTTGTTCGTGCATTTTGGCGTCTTGCGGTTTATCGTCAGGCGGAAGTTAAAAGTCATGCGGCAACTCTTGCGATTGAAAAGGCGTTGGCAGCCGCGCAACCGCCCGATTATCGGTTGCTTCGTGTTGCTGCCGAACTGTTCGAACAAAACGGTAACAGTGAAAAAGCCATTGAATTGTACAAAATTCTTGCGGAACATGATACTGTTTGGCGAGCTGATTATTTGAAACATCTGGCATTGCTTCAGGTTAAGTTGGGGTACATCGATCACGCTCTTGAAACAAGCCGTACATTAATTGGAATTGCTTCCGGTAATCCGAATCATTTTCGGTTTTATGCGGATTTGCTTTTGAGTATCGGTAATTATAATGAAGGAATCAATATCTTACGTCAAGCGTTACGAATAGAACCGGGAGATAGTGCAACACTCACTCTTCTCGCACAAACATTAGCAAATACCGGTCAGGATAACGAAGCCATTGAAATGACCTGGCGGCTTTTCGAACGAACCGATCATTTGTCCGCTCAATTGTCAATTATTGAAACATTAGCAGGTTATTATCAACGTTCCGGTCAACTCGACAACTTGATAGAGCAACTTCAGAAACGAATCCGTTCTAATGATAAAAAACGTGAAGCAACATTCGGGCTTGCCAGAGTTCAGGTAATCATTGCCGATTTCAATGCTGCACGCCAAACACTTGAAAATCTCCTTGATATGCCGGTTGATCACACAACCACTTCCGATGATCCGGTTCTACTAAAAGAACTTATTTCCGTTGCGGAAAAACAAAATGATTTGAATGCGGCGGTTCGGTATCAGGAAAAACTTTGCCAACTAACCAAAGATAATTTTGAAACAAACCGATTGTTTGAACTTTATATTCAGGTTGGTGATACGGAAAAAGCCGACAAATTGTTTCTTAGCCGTATTCTTCAGAAAGCGGATTTACAAGATCAACTCGAAGATATTGATCTGATGATTGGGCGTGAACAATATGATACTGTCAAACAAGTTTTGACCTTTCTCGAAATTCACGAAACAGAAAACTGGGAAATTCCGTTTCGTCGTATTGCGGTTGATTCTTATCTTAGAGATCAATCTGTTACAAATTCCATTTTGGAATTTCGCTCTCTGCCTTTTCCGGCATCGCCCGCCAACACAACACCGGAAACATTCAGAACCAATTCCGCTTCTTCCGCATGGTTATTACCGACGAATCTTGATTCAAAAATTCAAAATTCCTTTGAATTAGCGGACTTCGTGCCCGCTGAATTTTTAGAGTCCATTCGTTTGCAACGGGAATTTTTTCCGACATTGTTCCGAAACCGTTTACGTTACAATGAACGTTTTTTGAAACAAAATACGGAAATATTACCGCCGAAACCTTTTCTTAAAGTCAATTCATTTCGCGATGCACGATTTTTGGTTCTTGGCTGGCTGCTCAAAGAGGCAATAGAACAGGATTTAAACACTGTTAATAATTCAAATTCAACTAATTTAAGTACAGTTAATTCAAGCGTAAATAATTCAAACACAAGTAATTTGAGTACAAATAATTCAAAAGTTATCAATTCAAGTGTTACAGAACCAGACCCGAACCAATTTATTAACTTTCGAAAAACGGTTGAAAAAATCCGGCAACTTTTGGCTTCCGAAAACTCTTCGCATGAGATACAATTGGAACGAATTCGTTTCGAAATTTTTCTGCTTGATCTCTATCAACTTGATAATGTCCGGAATCCTCTGATAAACGGAACTCTGAAATTTCAGATTGACCGTGATTTTTGTAACCGAACGATTTGGAAAATTGTTCGTGATCTTGGTCTCGAAGGTGAAGCAGATTGGCAACTTGCGGCGTTTCAAATTCTTTTGGCAGAACTTCTGGATGAGCAAATTGTAACACGATTTGCCGGTATGATGGACAACAAACAACTAATCGAACAAAAACTCGGTGAAATTCTGGACGAAAATTGTCTTCGGCGCGGTTTGCCGCCGCGTTTGCCTGCTCTCCGTTCGCAACTCATTCAATTTGCCGATTATTTGATACAACAAGCATTTGAAAAAACAAAAAACGAAACAAATAATAATTCTCCGACTGCCAATCTAAAAATCGACAAACTCCTCGAAATCTGGGAAGCATTGGCAATGAGCGGTGAACCTGAACAAATCAAGATTTTTGAACAAAAAATTGCTCCGCGATGTTCTATGCTTGTTTGGATTCTTAAAACGGTTGGGCGAAAAACAGACATTGCCCGTCTGGAAACAACTTTAGAACATGCCGCCCAACGAAATCCTGTTTTTCTTGCGGAAATTGCCGATGAACTTAGTATTTTGTACGATAATGATACAATTCTTTTTCTTGCATTTTCCGGTTATGATTCTCTTGAAAAACAATTGGAACGAGTTAAGACCTGGATTCTCAGGTCGAGTGAATTTCAGAACGAAAATGAACAGTTACAAAATCAAACATCTCATTTTAAACAACGTCAATTACTTTGTGATGCTGCGATGAAATCGCTTTGTTCTCTTTTGAAACCGGTTCGATTTGGACGTTGGGAGTTTTTTGACAGCCATGAACGTGAAGTTTTGGAGATGCCGCCGGAATTGTTACGCGATTTAATCAGTACAAGCAATCAGACTGCCAAATCACGTCTTATTCATCGAGTACTTGGTTTGGAAACGGAAGCGAACCGGCGTATTCTTCGTTCGGAACATATTCGCCAAATGAGTGAATTGGAACGTGAACTCAATATTCTTGCAGAATGGGCAATAACGTTTCGAAATAATATTCTACCGCATTCTGTTTTTGTACAAGAAACAGCAAACGTCCGGAATATCCATAAAAATACGGAACTTCCGTCTTTGCCCAAACCGCTTGCGAATTATCAACCGGAATTGATTGGGCAACGTATTGTGGATCGTACGTTATTACAATCTGTACTTCAAAACAAAATTTATTATGCTCCGCTTTCGCCGTTTCAGGAACTCTTTTTCCGAATTGCCGTGATCCGAAAAATAATGGATACGTTTATTAAAAATGCTGAAATTGATACAGATATTAAAACCGATGCGAAAACGCAATCGCTTTTACAATCATGTTTCAAAAACAAATTTAACGAACATTTTTACCAATTGATCGAAAAGGAGGAATTGTTGCGTAACGTTTTGGCGGACATTTTGGGATTTGCGGAGGAAACGGAAAATGAATTTACACGGCTGGACAAGCAACTTGAATTTGTACGAAAAAAACGAATTGACCAATCGGAACCGCCTGATATGGCGGAATTACTTGCTCTTGCCTTGCTCAAAGCCAAAGCGGAACATTTGAGTGAAGTGGTTCCGATTCTGGACGAAATGGAATTTAAATCGCCGTTGGACACCAAAACGCGGGAGTTTATCGCGGCTCATATCGGGCTTCAACTTGAAAAGGAAAATTATGAAAACAAAAATTATCGTCAACGTACGGAAATAGCGTTTGATCGGTTACTTGGTTATCGTCTTTCCGATCAGGAAGCGTTCAATCTGCTTCCGATTCTCGAACAATGGGAACGTAAGGATGATGCCCAAACACTTCTTGATCGGCTGGTTGTTTCGGTTTCAGACCGTAGAATTCAAAATGAATTGCTTCACCGAATGCAGGTTGCCGGTGAAAAACAAAAAGAAAATGCCGTTAGAATTTCGTTGCGTATTATTCAGAACTCCGGATATTTTAGTGATTCCCGACATTTTGCGTTGGACTTCTATATTTATGAAACGGCGTTAAAAATTTTGCGTGAATATGGTGAGATTGATTCTGTTGCGCAACAACTGGAAGTCCGATTTAAGGGGCTTAAAGATAAAACTGATTCACTAATTATGCTTGCGAATCTTTATCTTGCTGTCAACCGTCAACGTGAAGCGAAAGAGCTTACTCTCGAACTGTCACAGAATCCGTCGCGAGAAACAGACCGCCGTAATGCGATTACCGCATTGCTTCAACATTTCGGACTTACCAAACAACTTGAGGAAATGAACGAACGACTCCTAGAACGAACTGCTCAACCAGATAGGAAAAATCAATAAAATGATGGTAGTTATTCAGCGGAATTATTATT
>JAITBS010000442.1 GCA_031283515.1 Planctomycetaceae bacterium | reverse complement strand
CTGAGAATTTCAAGAATCTTTCTCTTCGTCGGACGATCATCACTGGCATCGTTGTCGGTCAATGTAAGAACTTTTTTTGCTCCAATATCTTTGAATTGAGCCGCAAGAGCTTCGGCATCATTTCGGGCATAGTTCAAGTTGTCAAATCCTTTTTCCGAATCGGCATGAAGATACTTATTAATCCCAACAAACAATCCATACGTTGGCAACTGCTTTTGTGCAAACGCCGACACGGTCAACAAAACAAAAAAGAACAGAAAAAGAATGTATTTCATGGGGCTTACAAGATTGAGAAATAATCAGATATTCATTCATCCATGTATTTATTATTACAAAAGCAACGGACTTTGCAAGTGGACTTTCTCCTATTTGATAAAACGAACCAAAATAAAATTAATTGATAGGAAAATAAAAAAATTTTTTCGTCAATTTTCTTTTAATTCATACGTTGTAATTATTGAAGGGCAAAGAAAAACGAATATTGCCCAAAACCAAAATTAAACAACCTTTTAGGACAAGGAGTTTACAATGAAAAAAATTTTTGCGATCCTCACCGTTACGGCAATCCTTGCCGTTTCCATTTTCGCCGTTTCACCGAGTTTTAGAACATGGGGATTCGGAGCGTACACTTCTATAACCCAATGGACACCTGAAGCGATTCAGGCAGACCCAGAAGGTTACGCCCAATTCGTCAAACGGCAACTTGAAGCTGATCTGAAAGTGTTGGAACCCACACTTCGCAACTTGCTTCTGAAAAAAGACAAACTCGCTAAATTATGGAAAGAAAAAACTATCGCGGTGGAACAAGGACAAGCCCTTGCCGAACAAGCCGCCGAAGCAATCAGCAACGGAATTTATCCGGTTGTTGTTGCAGGAAAAGAATATAACGAACAACAAATCAAATCGCAACTCGCCCTGTGGCTTGCACAAATTGACATCAAAAAAGAACTCGTTACTGAAATTACAAAAGTTCAAGCCGATTCCGAAAAACAGAGAACAAATTTAATTATTAACCTCGAAAAAACAAAAAGCCAACTCGCTCTCGTTGATACCCGCATTGAGATTTGGCGATCAAAAGCAATAACCGCTCAAGGATTGGCAATGATTGCCGAAGTCAATGCGGTTTTGGAAGGAAATCAAATCGTTATCCAAAATGATCCTGTTCGCGGTATTGATGAAGCACTTGCTGATTTAGATCGGAATGTAAGTCCGACAGCAGTTGATAATAATAAAGTTGAGGAATTTATTGCAAGTTATATTGTCAAGAAAGGCAATAAACCTGTAGTAAACGAAAATATTTCAGTGCAAACACAAACGCAAACACAAACACAAAGCCAGAGCCAAAGCCAAGTACCGAGCAAAGGTAAATCGCTTGGAGAAACGAAAAATATTCCAGAAGCACCCGTTCAATAACGTAAACCATTTCGGAGAATGAAAGAGCAGATAGTAAAATCGTCTGCTCTTTTGTATTTCTTTTTAACGTTATCTATTGTACAATGAATGTTACTTTGTGAAACAAGTTTAATATTAATTTAATTAAAATTAACGAAATCCGTATGTTTCTCATTATTCAATCATTATTCAACGAGTGTGCTTCCATCGTTCGCGATGAATGTCCGCCGAAAGAAATTACACTATCGGATGTCATTACGCAACGTCTGCAAAAGGCGATTCAATTTCATTGCGAGAAAACAAAACAAGACAACAAACCGTCTGTACCTGAAATGATTATCGCAGAACTTAAAAATAGGCGACCGCGCGACCCTCTTTTCGATCTTGTTTTTACCGAAGCGTTGATGGACAATCAACAAAATGCTGAAAATTATTACGGTTCTGTTTTTCAAGAAGAGTTACGAAAAATTGCCAACTCGAAAAAGTATCAATATTCGAGTTACAAGCTGATTCTTGAGTATCTGAACATGGATGTTTTCCAAGATGTTTTTGTTCGATTGAAACGTATTAGTGAAAAGACCGGTTCAACAACTGCTCTCGAAAGATTCGATGGCAGAGAACCTTTGCTTGGATTAACAGCAACAATAATTGAGCGTCTTTGCAAGGATTTTCTTCGTAAGAAAAAAGAAAATCAACCGGTTCTCGACCCCAAAAAAGAAGAAATTCCTGTGGTTGACCCAAACACAAATGGAAAAGATAGCAATGTAACGACAATGGAAATCCGTGAAACGTTTGAAAAAGTCCAATCACTTTTCACAAAGGAGGAATGGGTGCTAATAACATTTCGTCTTCGCGGTATCAAGCAAAAAGACATTGCGGCTCTCTACCATGAAGACCCGGCTGTTACAAATAGAAAATACAAGAAAATTGACGAAAAAATCGAGAAGCTCATTCAGGACGAACATAATGCCAACGAAGTCAATTTTTTAAAACTTATTCGTTCTAAATAATAGGAGGACAAAATTAATGTCAAAAACAAATACACCTGCTCAGGTTTCAAAGGAAGAATTGTTTCATTTGTTAAATGCCGATTTCGAATGTTCCGCTATTTATCATCCGATGTTCGATGACGTGTTCGTTTCTCACCTCGCCCATAACTTGGTAACAGATGAAGAACGGCAAACAATGCTCACACATTTAACGTGTTGTACTGATTGTTGTGAAGAGTTCAAGTTTCTTTGCGAACAAGGTGTGCTTTTCGCTGATGAACCGCAATCGTTTCATATTGTTACAAAAAACAAAGCAAGCTACATGTTCCGGCGAAAATGGTTCTCGTCTTTGACAACAATTGTAGCGATGCTGTTGCTATGCTTCTGTATTTGGCAAGTGAACATTCCACAACCTGTGAATGTGTTGTTGCCGAATGAGATGGGGGCAAAATCGCTTGAACCGTTGCCGATGTCGCCTGCTGAAAAACCACAAAACAAAACGCTGTTTTATATCGGCATCGGCTTAGGTACTGTTGTTCTTGCTGTTTCACTCGCCGTTCTGCTGAAAAAAGATAAATGAGGTTATTGTAATAGCATAAAATAGACCGTTCCTCATAATGATAAACTTTTAACGAAAATTCCACTGAATAATTACAAATTATCAAATTTTGAAAATGCCGGCATTTTCTGTTATAATGATTTTGACAGGTAGAAAATATTTATAATCTAGCAAACCACCGTACTATGTTTAGTATTAACAAGATAAAAAGTTGTCATATTCAGCAATTGACTGATAAACAATTAGTCGATTTATTGAAAACTTTATTGAATTGTGAAACATCAAAGTATGATATTATTGCAATAATAGATGTTCCCAGTAATATCAATGCGCCAGATGATGGTTGCGATGGATATGTTGAATGGGATGATAAAAATAAAAAAACGCCCTTGTTAACTAGTTCCTGTTGAAAAAGGTGTCAAAAGTTAAGATCGAGATATAGTTTCGATAATTTGAGCAGGAATTTTTGGTGTTACATAATAGAATTTTAGTTAAAGATATTTTTTTGGGGG
>JAITBS010000412.1 GCA_031283515.1 Planctomycetaceae bacterium | reverse complement strand
ACGTCCTACCTCGAACAAGAAATCGAAAACGTTTTATTCTACCGCACTTCCGAAAATTGGCAATTCCCTGTTATGGTGTTGTACACAGTTGGTTTTTCATTTCCGTCCGTCAACAGGGTCAAGTCGGTGAGTACGCCGTATTGTATTGTATTGTACTGTACTGTTTAAAACGTTTCGGCGAAACGTTGACTACCTTTGGAGTTCCACTGGGGTGAAAATCGAAAAACAAAAATTCAACTGATATATTACAGTATAAAAAGTTATAGACAGTTACGCTTGAACTTCTTTAACATTCTGATTATACTTATTAACACTTGGAATATTACTAGAATTTTATCAGAATTATTATTAAAAAAATTGTTATTAGGAAAAATATTTTATGTCTGGACATTCACATTGGGCTGGAATCAAACACAAAAAAGCATTGGTCGATGCCAAACGCGGTAAACTTTGGAGTAAACTGGCAAAAGCGATTATTATCGCAGCGAAACTTGGCGGAGGTGATCCTGATGCCAATATTCGTCTTCGGGCAGCAATTGACGAAGCCAAAGCGGTTAGCCTGCCCAAAGAGAATATCGCACGAGCAATCAAACGCGGAACCGGTGAACTAGGAAACGAACAACTTGATGAATTAATTTACGAAGGTTATGGACCCGGCGGAGTTGCCGTGTTAGCCGAAGCTGTTACCGATAACCGTAACCGTACCTCTCCCGAAATCAAAAAAATCTTTGAAGTCTGCGGCGGTAAACTCGGAACCACCGGTTGTGTTTCATGGAATTTTGAAAAGAAAGGCTTTTTCATTATTCCCAAAGCTGTTCCGAAAAAAGGGATGTTGACCGAAGATACTGTTATGGAATTGGCACTGGAAGCCGGAGCCGACGATGTTCTGGAAACAGACGACGGCTTTGAAATTACCTGCCTACCGGAATCCTATGAATCCGTCTCAAACGCCTTGCAAAAATTCGGAATCGAACCGGAAGAATCACAGTTGAGCCTAATGCCAAAAGATACCGCAGAAATTAACGACACAGAAAACGCCGCCAAAATACTCAAACTCATGGAATTACTCGACGATCATGACGATATCCAAAAAGTTTCCTCAAATTTTAATATTTCCGAAAAAATTATGGCACAATTAGAATCGTAATTGTTGCAAAAAAATAATTACACCAACTTGATTCTGTTTGCAGAGATTATTTATCGGAACATAATTATTGCCGTTTTGGCAATAAATCCGCTTGAGGCATTATCAACTCTTTGCTCTCAACTAAATAAAACCTTTGGGATGAGTAGTGTGCCAGTGCCATGCGGAGGCGATTATTTCTTCGATATTGGTATGTTGTGGTTTCCATCCCAGCTCTTTTTGAACTTTATCGGAATTGGCAAAAAGCTGTGCCGGATCACCTTCACGCCGTGAACCAAACACGGTTGGAATCTCCTTACCGGTAACTTTTTTTGCTGCATCAAGAATCTCCCGAACAGAATAACCATGACCAATACCAAGATTATAAAACCTCGCATCACCGTCAGATAACGCCTCAATACCAAGAACATGCGCTGTAACAAGATCATTAATATGAACATAATCCCGAATACATGTTCCGTCCGGTGTCGGATAATCAGTGCCAAATACCGTAATATTATTACGTTTCCCCATCGCAGCAAAAAGAACAAGAGGAATCAAATGTGTTTCCGGTTGATGGTCTTCACCAATAGAACCATCCTCAGACGCTCCGGCAACATTGAAATAACGAAACGCCACAAATCCAAATTGCGGATCCGCCGCAACTATGTCCCGCAATATTTGTTCGACAAACCATTTCGAATATCCATACGGATTGATGGGCTGTTGTTTTGTGGTTTCAAAAATAGGTATTTCTTCGGGTTCGCCGTAGGTTGCCGCGGTGGAACTAAACACAAACCGCCGAACTCCAACTCGTCCCATCGCTTCGAGCAAACTCATCGCTCCAGCAGTGTTGTTGCGGTAATAGAGCAACGGTTGCTGAACCGATTCGCCAACACTGATCAATGCCGCAAAATGCATGACCACATCAATATGGTGTTGACGCAAGATTGTTTCGATCTGGCCGGTTTCCTTTAAGTCAACCTGATAAAACGGAACATTATCGGGAACAGCCTCACGATGTCCGTAACTCAAATTGTCCAAAACAACCGCCGAATAACCGCCTTCGACTAATTTACGAACCGCATGAGAACCAATATAACCCGCACCGCCTGTAACTAGAATATTCATAAGAATTGATAAATTGAAAAGAATCAAATGTGTTGACCAAAATAATAAAATAATACAAAACTTTATTATCATTGGCGTCTGAATTTAACACCGTTATTTTACGGCTGAAATAACCAAATGTCAATGATCAACAATTACGGAGAATCAATGTTTTGGCGATACAAAAAGAGTTGCCGGTACACGGGTTGGCGATGAATTGAGAAGCCGGTCAGAGGAATGGACGACCGAAGAACGTAAACGGAACAGTCCGGTCGAACACGAAATCGGTATTGGTACCGCCATAACTTCAGGCAACTCCGAACCGGATAAGGCAATATCAGAGAACTCCGGCATTATCGACGGTAATGTTGAAGGCAATGTTGTTGATGATACTGTTGATGCTGATTGTGATGCTGAATTTGTTAAGGGTTCAGTTATTGTCGGCTGATTATTTTCGGCAAGCCGGCGGCGGAACAATGTTTTTTCTTCTGAAACAACCGAAGATAAATTAACTGAAGCCGGTAATATTGCCAACGGTTTTTCTATGGTTTCAGTTAAAAGATTGGCGGCGTTTTGCGGATGGGGATTGGATGGTGGAACCGGTTGTTCCGGCGGTACGGTGATCGGTTTTGAAAACAAAGAAACCGCCGGTGAAGTGTTTGTGTTTGTAACTTTATCGGTATCAGTTTTTGAATCAGTTATTGAGTTTTGTGTACTTTCTGTACTTTCTGCATTTTCTGTACTGTCTGTTTTAGTTTCTTTATTTTCTTTACCGGAACCTGTCCACCATTTTCCGATAGCGTCAAGCAATGATACGGCTTGTTTTGTTTCTTGCTGAAGGCTTTTCGCGTGTTCGAGCAAAGAACTCCCTTGCGAAACCAAATTACCGAGATTCGCTTGAGTTTTTTCCTGAAAATCCTGAATTTCCTGACCGGACGGTATCAAATCACGCATTTTTTGCAACGACTTTTCTTCCGGTGAAAGATCGGCAGGTGTTTCTGCTCCGTTAATACTGTTGGCGTTAATTTGGGCGTTAAAGCGTTCAAATTGTTGTTGGAGCAATTCGCAACTGTCCGGCGGAATAAATGTTTCTGTTTTTTCGATTAAACGTGTTAAATAGTTCCCGCTTTTGGATTTGAAAACAATTTCCCGTGTCGGTTCGCTTAACATAACACCGAAAAATGTCAGAACCATACAAACAATCAAACCTTTGAGAAGACCAAGTAATCCGCCAAGATGTCGATTCCATTTGGCGAGATTCCAATCTTTGATTTTTTTTTCCAGATATTGATGTGCCAATCGAACTGCAAAAAAGGTAATGATAAACAGTACAATCATGGCACCGATATTGTTCCATGGTTCTTCTGCCGGAATGGACGGGGCAATCAGGAACGCAAACCGCGACGCAACAATCCAACTGACCGCCAACGAACCAACCGACACAATTTGCGCAACCATTCCCGTCATCCACCCGCGAAACGCAAAGGCAATCAAAACGGCAAAAATTACCAAATCGAAAACACTCATTTTTTGTGCCGAATAATGAAATAATTAGGAAGGGTTATAAAGGCGGCATTGTAAAAAGTGGATTTTACCGGATTTTGCTCTTTTCTCCAAGAGCAATTTTTGCTATTCTTTATTATTATTCTGGTGTTGTATTTCCGAACATTGTTCTATTTGCGGTGTCGTCAATCTATCATTTGTTAATGTGGGTAATTTTAGACAACATATAACATGTAGTACGGTTAGTGGTATTATACTTGGCGGGGTGGGTTATTCTTTTGGTCTTCCGTTACCGACATGCCTACTTTCTGCGGGTTTATGCGGTATTGCCGGAATGTTTCCCGACATTGACAGTGATACGAGTCGGTCATTTCAGGAATGTATTTATCTTGTTGCCGGAATTGCTGCGGTGCTGTTTGTTCAGCGGTTGCGGCAACTGGCAATCGAACCGGATATTATTATGCTTGGCGGCGGGGCGATGCTTCTGTTTGTTCGGTTTGGAGTTGGTGAACTGGTTAAAAAAACAACTTCGCATCGAGGGATGTTTCATAGTATTCCGGCTGCTGTTTTTGCCGGACAAATTACGTATTTTCTCTCGACGGGAACACCTGAAGAACAACTTTTCAAAGCGTTTGCGATTTCATCCGGTTATTTTTCTCATTTGATTCTGGATGAAATTTGCAGTGTTGATTCGAATGGGCGTGTGAAAAAGTCATTTGGGACTGCATTGAAGTGGTTCGAGCCCAAAAAAAAGTGGACAACTCTGGTTTTATACGCAATGGTTATTGGTATAGGAATTACTATGTTTAACGATCCCGAAGTCAATGACTCGGCAAAACAACTTGTTTCGGACAACACAAATGTAAGATTAACCGATGTCATCAATGAAGTTAAAGAAACTTTCGAAACAGCGATTCAACAAGAAGCGGCGGCATATCTGGCTAAAGAAAAAAACAAAGAATCTGTTTTACCTGTTACGGAGCCGTTACTGCAACAAATTCCTGTTTTGAATGAGAATCATGACAGGAATTTATTTTCACGAAGACAACATATTGATCGTGCACCGTCAATTGCTGCCGGATCGGAAACAGGGACAATGACGGTATTACCGCCGGTTTCTCAAGCAATTTCTTCGACACAAACAATTTCTTCGACACAAGCAACCTCTTCAACACAAACAACTTCTTCAACACAGGAATTTCATGATTCTGTTTCGCAACCATTTTTATTACCGACTTCATCGCAATCTTCATCTCCGGCGGTTTTCGGAACAGGTTTTCGTAATCGCGGCAATTACCGCAACTTTGCCTTACCGAACCGTGAACCGGCGACTGTTGTCTTACCGTGAAAAAACTCCCTTTATGAAGCCGGAAAAAAACTTGACCTAATCAAAAATTCGTAATATATCAGTGGAATTTTTTTTGAATTGGTTTACTGTTGGAAATTAAAAGGTAGGCAACCTTTCGCCGAAGGGTTTTAAACAATACGGTGTTTTGAGTTAGATTCCCAGAAATCTGAGTTAGATTCCCAGGAATCTGAGTTAGATTCCCAGGAATCTGAGTTAGATTCCCAGGAATCCGAGTTAGATTCCCAGGAATCTGAGTTAGATTCCCAGGAATCCGAGTCAGATTCCCAGGAATCTGAGTCAGATTCCCAGGAATCTGAGTTAGATTCCCAGGAATCTGAGTTAGATTCCCAGGAATCTGAGTTAG
>JAITBS010000385.1 GCA_031283515.1 Planctomycetaceae bacterium | reverse complement strand
AAGAATACGCCCAACACATTCGTTTAACAAAAAAAGAACTACAACAATACGCAAAACGACTCGAACGCACTAAAAATATCGAACCGCGGCACCTGAAAATAAAACCAGAATAATGGAATCTTCTTTTAGACTACAAGCCTTAGTCGAAGGTAAAGCGGAAATTGCCCGCAATCTCAAACAACTCGGTGTTCTTGACGAAACCATCGCCCAAGCAACCGGTTTGTCCCTCAACGAAATCAAGCACTTGGCGGAACAATGATGTTCGTGTTCACCAATGATTCCCCTGACTCATCTAGTGCTTTGTTAATTTTTAATTTTTTGGAAACAGTATTTTCCTGTAAATTTGTTGTATTTATTCCGTATTTTATACGACAGTAGGTTTACAACTTTTCGATGCCGTTTCCCGACAATGGATAACTGTCTTTCAGACAGAGGTTTGTTTTCTGGGCGAGTCCGCAGGTTCGATGACCTGTAGTTAGGAAAATCTCACCCCTTCAGAGTGAAGAGCAAACCAAAATACCACCGAATAATTACAATTGGTGAATAGGAATGTCCCAAATTGCCCCTTAAAATTCATCGGGGTCTATTGAGAATATTCACATTTTCTGCTATGTTTTAATTCCGATAAAAATGATTTTGGTTGTGTTCAGAGTGTTCTGATAACATCAAATTCATCAATTATATCAATAACCCGAGTTTACACACTTAATTGGTAAGTGAAAATTTTTGCCGAAAGGTTGTTTGCCTTTTGAGTTTTTGCCGTGAACAGTTAGCCTAATTTATAAGTGCATATCCTATTTTCTTGAAGAATGTGTTCAAACTCGCCAAGTAAGCAGTTAAGACCATTTTTAAACCTAACATTTTTTACCCTCCTTTTTCGTAATGCCCCGACGATATATTAACCAGTTTCGTGATAATGAAAAAGTCGAAGAAGTCTATTTGATTTCAGACAAACAACTAAGACCAAACAAAAATGGGAACCTTTATCTTCAATTCAATTTGTCCGACAAAACCGGTATGATCGGCGGTCGGCTCTGGAATATAGCAGATGAAGTGTTTTACCAATTCGATAACGGCGATTACATTTTGGCAGAAGGTGTTATCCAACGCTTTCAAGGAACATTGCAATTTATCGCCAAAAAGTTGACGAAAGTCGATACAAAAACAAAACCGGTAGATGAAACAGAATTTATCCGGTTCAATTCTGTTGACGTAACAAAAAAAAGAGCACGGCTTCAGGAATTGCTTTATTCAATAACCGATCCGGATTTACGGAATCTTGCGGATTGTATTCTGATCGATGACGAGTTAATGGAACGATTTTGTAAGGCTCCGGCAGGTGTGAAGTTACATCATGCGTATGCGGGCGGTTTATTGGAACATTCTGTACAAATGATGGAAGTCGCCGAACAGATCGCTCATCTGTATCCGTTACTTAATCGTGATTTGCTTTTGGTCGGAGCATTTTTGCATGATATAGGAAAGACTGTGGAATTGTCGTTTAGCGGTGAGATGTTTTACTCGGATCAAGGACAAATGCTCGGACATTCGTTACTCGGTATCGAAATACTAAACGAAAAAATAAAAGAAACAGAAAAAAATAGCGGTGAACCATTCAATACAGAAACCATGTTGTTCCTAAAACATCTGCTCTTGTCGCATCACGGAACTTACGAAAATCAAAGCACAAAATTGCCCATGACTTTGGAAGCAATGACGCTTCACTTTATTGATTCGCTTGATTCAAAACTCGCCGAATTTCGTAAATATATGCTCGAAGACCCAAATCTCGGAGGAAATTGGACTAATTATATCCCCAGTATTGAACGAAAATTGTATAAAGGAAAAATGTAAAAATGTATAAAAATAGTACAAATATTTTAGTAATTGTCTGTTTTTATCAACAGAATCCGCTGTGGATATAGATATTTAGTCCGCAGATTACACAGATTTTCGTAAGATAGTTGCCGTTACTTTTTAGAGATTCTTAATTTGAAATCGAAAAAACGTTGTAGAATCGAACTTCTATTTGGAATTCAAAAGATGCGAATGGGCAATAAGATATTTACCTCTTCTCCACTCTCAATTACATCTTGAATTTTTATCGAGTTTGTCGGGTTTGAATAGTTATAAAGCACTAAAACGATGGGATAATTATAAATTATCAGCAATAGATTGGAGCAAAAAATAAATTTTCTATTGGAAACAGTCGATAGAAAACAAAGTTATAGATTATTGCCTTAAAGTTATTCCGAATTTTTACAAAGATTGGCAATGGGAACGGTAGTAAATTTAATTTTGGCTTATCAATACAGCGGCAAATCGAATATTGTTACAAAACGAGGGTATCAATATTCTTATTTTTACGTTTACTTTTCTTTTCTTTTTGGAGTATCTAATCCTATAGTTATTGGAGACAATCGGTTATGGACAAAACACAAAACACAAAACAAGACAGGATAGAGTATCAATTAAATTATGTTTTCTGGATGAAAATTAGTTTGATCTTGATCTTGACTGTTTTTGGGACAGTTTCAATTTCGGCACAATCTGTATCGCCATTGTTGGAGGCACCGTTATTACCGACAATTCCGCAGCAAACAGAACATCCAACACAGCGTTCAACAGGGCAAAAGTATATCGAAGAAATCTGGCATGAACTAGAATCCGCAAGTTTTGTAACACCTACCTTTGAAGAACTGGGAACACTTCACGAAGGGTATTCGTTTGAAGAACTCTGGGAAATCGCCCAAACATACAATCCGTCACTCCGGCAAAAAGCAAATCTCATTACGGTAGCAACCGGTAAACATCTTCAGGCAGGACTGTATCCCAATCCTATGCTCATTTATGGCGGTGATAACCTATCTGTTAATGGAGAAGCCGGTAAACATGGTCTCGGTATTTCCCAAGAAATTATTACGGCAAAGAAGAAAAAACTTGATCGTGCCATTGCATCGTATGAAGTCGAGGCGGCACGCAAAAAATATGCGATGGAGTGTGTCAAATTATGGAATGATTTACGAATCGCCCATATCGAAATGCTCCACGCCATTTTGGCATGTAAGGTTGATGAATTTGCTCAAAATCTTAGTAGAGACCTTTTGAATGTTGCATTAACACGGCAAAAACAAGGAAAAACCCAATCGGTTGATGTGTTGCAATTCCGAACGATGCTCAATACTTCGGATTTGATCTGTAAACAGATGGAAAACAATCGATTAGCGGCATGGCAACATTTGGTGTCAATTATAGGGACACCGGATTTACCATATCAACCGGTTCGCGGTTCTCTGATTGATCACTCGCCGACACGTGACTGGCAAACGACCTGGACACAATTTCAGCAAACATCGCCTCAATTGGCTTTAGCCCGATTGAAAATCGCGCAAGCCCGAATGAGTCTTGCTCGTGAAGAAGCGGATCGAACTTCAAATATTTATGCAACGTTTTCACTTGCTCGTGATATTCCTGCCGAATCAACCGTTCCTTTTGTTGGTCTTTCGGTTCCGTTAAAAATTTATAACAGAAATCAGGGAAATATTCTCAAAGCTCGCGCGGAAATTGCTGTTATTCAACGGGAGATTGAACGAATTACTTTGTTGCTCCACAAACAATTGTCAACTATTTTTTACAATCATAACAATGCCTGTGAATTGATTCAGGTTTATGAAACATCTATTATTCCCGATTCTTTTGAAGCCTTACGGCAAATCGGAGAAAATTATTGTAAAGAAAAGATGAACTATTTGGAGTTATACACTCAACGTCAAGCGGTGGTCAATCTTTTGATACATTATATCGAAGCCCTGAAAACAAAATCCATAACTTCAATACTCATTGACGGAATGCTCCTTGAAGGAACTCTGGATTAGTGAAATACAACATAGTACGTAACGGTCTATTTTATCAACAGAGTCCGCAGATTTTCACAAACGGACTTTGTGGGTTCACAAACTAAAATTGGGGTAATATATCAGTGGAATCTTCGTCAACTTGTTTACCAATG
>JAITBS010000305.1 GCA_031283515.1 Planctomycetaceae bacterium | reverse complement strand
ACTTGAATGACTACATGAAGTATAGTTTGTTTTGTTCTTTCGTCATATTTCGTATTCTCAAAAAATAATCTCTGAAAATCTGCGACAATCTGCGGATTATTTTTTCCATGTGTTCTGATATTCATTAAAAGTAGTTTGTTTGAATAGTTATATTATCTCATTATCAAAGTGAAGATTACGATCAATAATCAATGTTGAATAACGGATATCTCGTATTGAAAAGAAGTAACCGTTCACGGTCTTTTTAACGGTTTTGTTTGATAGTGATAGTGTTATCAAACATAATAAAATTTTAACAAATTGTCATAATGCGTTGATATTTATAGATTTACATCGTTTTTTGTATTTGTTCAATATTTAAATAAACATTAAAAATCAACACAATAAATAAAACGATAATGTCAAATTGGATGTTTGTATTTTTTGAATTTTACAAACACTGTTGTAATTCTTTACAAAATAACAAGTTATAAAGACTAAAAAATAGCCGAATTTCCGTGAACGGTTACGAAAAGAAAGCGGGTCTGTTTCAGAATATGTCCGCTTTCTTTATTTATCGCTTCTAAAATTATTTGCCGATTCGAGGAGAACACCTTGTTTCATTTTCAATAGGTATCGTTTATTACCGCCTGAAGCGTTTTGTGGTTTGTTTGTAAGATAATGTACTAATTCTTCTTTGAGACCGGGTATTTGATCGAACACAAACTGAAGTTGATTGTTTGCCATTTTATTATCTTTGTTGTCTTGTTGAATCAACACAGAAATGTTGCCGTCATCCATGTTCTGTAGCGTAATATCATCAAGAGAAACACCAAACTCTTTTACCAGAAAACGATTAAGAACCCGTGCCTTTGTTTCCATAAATTCATCGGAAGAAATATCCAAATTGGTTTCGGGATCAAGACCTCGAATCATTTCCATTATTGCTTTTTGATCTTTAATTCGTTCAACCAATTCTTTGTTATTATTGACAAGTTCGGCTAGTTGTTTTTTCTTTGTGTCGTCAATGTTACCTTCAATAATGATATTTCCGTTTCTATCTTCAACAATGAGAATTTCTTCTGTTTCATTATCCAACCCAACCTCTTCAAGCAAACCATTAAGAATCTCTGTCAGTTCCCGCGTTTCAGATTCAAAAGATAATTTCAAAGAACCGGAAAGTGTTGCTTCGTTCGCATTGATCATATCAATCTCAAAAAAACGTGTCAAATAATCGGCAGAATCCGGATGATTTGAAAAAAGACGCGGTGTTGTTATTTCATGTGTTTCGCGTGTTTTTGATTGAGTTAAATTTTTTGATTCGGAAATTGACAATCCTTCGGGCGAAATTTCAACAGTATCAATATTTGTATTGGAAATCTCCGGTGCGGGAGAATGAGAATGGACGCTAACCGCAGATGAATCAGTATTCGTAAATTTTGGAGTTGTTGGTATGTATTTCTGAAAAAGATTATAATTTGTAGCGATATTCATTGTGTTTTATTTTTCAATAAAAAGTGAATCATTATTTACGATTCAAATGGAAGAGCCGAATGTTATTTTCATACTTTGGGCTTGTTCCTTACTCACTCCGGTATTAAACCGGTACAAACGTTGTATGTCAAAGGCAAATTGTTGTAATGTTATTTCGGAAAGAAATGGATTACGAAAATAGTCATCTTCATTCGCCGGAGCTGATGCAATATAATTTGTCCAACGGCGGTTTAATTCGGCGAGAACACTTTTATCGGTATTCCCTTTTACGGCATTAATTTTTGAGTCAAGTATTGTTCCGGCAGAATCAATCGTTACGGAATAATCAACCGCGTCTTCACCAAATAATGTTACTAAACTCACTTCTCTGTTAAGGAATCGGTCGGACATTTTATTTATTCCGGCTTGGTCTGTTACACTTTTTTCAACCGTAATACCGTTTTTGTAGGAATAGGAATATTCGAAACCGGCAGTTCCCTTTTCGGCGGCGGTTTCTGTCCGGTCATTCAATGCGTTTTCAATAAATATAAATGTTGCTAATTCTTCATCATGTAATGTTTCAAGAATTTTGTCGTATTGACCATCTTTACTTCGAACAGTCAACCCAACTTCATTTGTTTTCTCTGGATGAGCAAGTTCAAGATCGCTGAGTGAAATACCAAATTCTCGTTGCAAAAGTGAATCGGCGAGAATTTGACGGGTATTTTCATCACTTGGCGGAGTAAGTGCAATATCGGCAACTTGCCGCTGTGCATGGGAAAACAATAAATCCTGACCAAGCGTTTTGTCTTCATTCAATAATTTTTCCAAAACGGTACGTTTATTTTCACTGATTCCTTTTCCGACGGTGATTTCACCTTTTTCATTCACCGTCAGATTCAATGTTTCTTTGTCATCCAAAACGATATTGTTGGTTTTAAGGATACTGGTAATTTTTTCGTCCAATTTTTCGGTCGTTGTCTGAATTTGTGAACGGAGATTAGCAACTTTTGATTGATTGTTAATGAACGACAGACCGGCTTCTTTGTACGACATTCCTGTTACATTAATTCCCAACGCCCACGCTGTTGCAGAAAGATGTTTCGAATGTTCTTCTACTTCTACGGACAAAAGTTTCATTTCACCGCTTTTCGGCATCGTTGATATCATTGATTCAAAATCAATTGATTGTTGTTGCAGATCGAGTTGGGCGTTCTCGATTTTTTGATACGCTTCCAAACCTTCGGCAGAAATCGAAACAATATCAGAAAAAATATCTGTATTTGTTGTGATTTGTTGTGATTTGTTGTGGATCAGTTTGTGGTTTTGCGATTGATCCAGATTGGACTGCCGAAGCCGAATACAATATTGTACTACTACTATTGAATGTATTTTGAAGTGCGGTCATAGAATTTAATCCGATAAAAATCTTTAGAAAGTGTAGATGACATAAAGATTCCTTTTAAATCGGCAATAATTTTGAGAAAACACTTAAAATATGGAATTTTACCAAAAATTTTATCGCTGTTTTTAGGAAAATACGGATTGTATGAAATATATTGATTGGACTTTATTGATAAACTGGAGCATTATTTATTACGAAAATCTTTAAGTTTTCTCCAGATTGGTCTTAGGACATTTTCGACGAGTTTTGTTTTGTAATAGGCGAGTCCGTAACGGCGGAAGACAATAATTGTTTGAGTTTGCCGCAAGTGTTCTGTCCAATGCGTTTTGTAATCCTCCAA
>JAITBS010000293.1 GCA_031283515.1 Planctomycetaceae bacterium | reverse complement strand
CACAACTTGCCTCAGAGGAATTTCCTCAAGATCTGGAGCTTAATGTTCTTTTTATGACCTTGCAAGCGGTTTTTAGTAAAGATGTTGTTGCTGAACTGATAAAAATTTATGAGAAGTTGCAACCGACATTTCACTTGCGAGAATCTCAAGAAGTATGGCGCGACGCATTGCATTACGCAACAACCAGCGCAAAATTGTTCAAACATCAGGATTACAATAACCTTATTAAAGAAATTCAAAAGAAAGGAGTTCCCATGCCAACATCATTATTAGATGAATTAGTTGCCGAAGGTATCACAAAAGGCAGAGCCGAAGGTATCACAAAAGGTCGAGCCGAAGGTATCACAAAAGGCAGAGCCGAAGGTATCACAAAAGGCAGAACCGAAGGCAGAACCGAAGGTCGAACTGAATTTGGACGTAATGCGGTATTGTCTTTATTGCGTAAGCGATTTGTTAAGATTCCTAAAAAGATTGAAACGGCAGTTCGGCGGATGAATGATCCGATTGCATTAGAATCATTGGTGATTGACGCTGCAACATGTCAGACGTTACATGAATTTTCGGACGCATTGCGTTGATTGCTGGGAGAGTGGAACGTGAATAACGGCAAGCTGAATTATACATCCATTGCCTTAACTAGTGCTTTTGTAACTTTTCGCGACAATAATCAAGAGGTAGGCGACGTTTCTCCGAAGACTTTCACCTACTGTTGCGCCGCAATTGTGTAACACTAATTACCGATGTGAATCTGATTCATTGTGATCTTTGCGGCGAAAGGTCGCTTACTTTTTTATTTCCAGCCTTAAACAAATTGACGAAAACTCTGCTGAAATATTACAGAATTTGTTAATATTTGTTTCGCAACATTTTAGGAAAGTACCAATTTGTAGATGAGACGTTTTATTATTTTTGTTCCGTTCTATTTGTTTCTGCCATTTATTTTTGTTTTCACTTTTGTTTTTATTTTTGCCGTTTCACCACTTTTTGCGGCGAAAATTGTTCTGAAAGACGGGCGATCACTGGAGGGAAAACACGCTGAACTCTCTAGAGTTGACGAAAAAGCGGAAGAAGTGGGGAAAACAAAAGCTAAATTAATTGTGGTTGTGGATGACGGTTTGCGATATATTTTTGTTCCGAAATATAATATCAGTCATCTTCCCGAAGAATCAGCTGAAATTCTTGAGACATTCCGAACCCGACTCAGATATTCACAGGAAGGTTTGAATATTCATGTTCTCGGCGAATTTGATAACAGTACACGGTTTGATTCTTTCGGCAGGCGATTGCTTCAGGTTCGGCATTACGGCGGAGTCGAATTGTTTTCGCAGGCAATCACCGAATTAACGCCGCGATATATCCGTGCACGCGGTATTCATTTCAATAATCAACCGTTAGTGTGGGACATGCGGCTCGCAACAAACGCACTGCCTCGCGAACAGCTGACTCCAATTCTGATGAATCAAATTGATACGAAAAATCTTGAAGATCGTATTCGTCTTGTCCGGTTTTATATTCAGGGAAAACTTTTTGAAAATGCTGTTGAGGAATTGTACGGAATTTTGGACGATTGGAAAAATGATCCTGAAGTAAAACAACGTCTTTCTTCCGTGTCGCGAATGATACTGCAACAACAATATCAACGCCGTCTCGATGAATTAGAACTCCGTTGGAAATCCGGTCAGTACCTTTTCGTCCGTCATGCCTTGCAAACGCTCGAAAAAGATGACAATTTACCGGAACAATTATTTATGTCCGTGCGGCGCATGTTGCAGCGTTATGACGATTTTGAAAAAAAACGGGACGATACAATTACCGTTTTAAAATCATTGTACGAAAAATTACCCGCTGACGAAAAAAACGATAAAATTCCGATAATTCTCGATGAAATTTCTGCCGGATTAAGTTTCAACACGATGGATCGTCTTGCTTCATTTCATCTTTACGTTCAGAACAAAGAACTTTCCGATTCGGAAAAGTTGGCGGTTGGAATAACTGGTTGGTTTGCCGGTTCTAACGCTGATAACCGACGTTTGGCGGTTGCGGTCACATTGCCTGAAACACAACGGTTGATTACCGAATACCTGCAATGTATGGATAATGAATTGCAACGAAAAACAATTTTGGAACAACTCAAAACGTTGGAATCAGCTCGTCCTGATCTTATTTCCCGAATTCTGGCTCACATCAAACCGCCCAAAGTGTTACCGCCGATGAACGAAGAACGTCCCGGCTTTTATTCTTTTGAGATTGATAATCCGATTCGTGAAACGGTTGAAAAAATTCGTTACGTTGTCCAATTGCCGCCGGAATACGATTTGAACCGGCGTTATCCTGTTATTGTTGCGCTAAACGGCAACACTCAATCGCCGGAAATGATGCTTGATTGGTGGGCTGGTTCTTGGCGTGGTAAGGAACGTTACGGTCACGCAACTCGAAACGGATTTATTGTTGTTGCGCCTGAATGGAATCCGCCCGAAATGAAACAACTCGATTATGATTTCTCCGCATTGGCGCACGCTTCGGTTTTGTATTCACTCAAAGATGCTTTCCGCCGGTTCAATATTGATACGGATCGAGTGTTCCTTACTGGTCATGGTATTGGCGGAACTGCGGCGTGGGATATTGCGTTGGCTCATCCCGACCTTTGGGCTGGGGCAATTCCATTCAATGCGATTGCCTCAAAATACATCAATGCTTATCGGGATAATGTACGATATATTCCGTTATACTTTGTCTGGGGCGAGTTGGAAGGAATCGGCAACCAACCCAAATGGGCAATCAATGCGTCTTTTCTGAATCGAAATCTTGCCGTGCAACTCCGTGTTCCTGATATAACTGCGGTTCGTTATATCGGGCGCGGAGTGGAAGGATTTTCGGACGAAATTTTGTCTCTTTTTGAGTGGATGAAATTACGGCAACGGAATTTCACACCTATGGAGTTTGAAGCAAACACAATGCGGTCATGGGATTCGTTTTTCTGGTGGGTTGAGATGAATCATCTTGATAAAGATAAACCTGATTATGTTACAGACCCGTTATACTGGCAGGAAAAAGAACCGCCCAAAAATATGATTTCTGTCCGGTCAAAATTACTCAAAGTCAGTAATAGTGTACAAATTGATATTGCACCGAAAATTTCCAGTGTTCAGATTTTTCTAACACCGGAAATGATCGATTTCAATAACAAAACAACAATTCGTGTCGGCACAAAAAATTTTCAACCTCAAAACGGTTTTGTGGAGCCGGACATTGGTGTTATTTTGGAGGATGCCCGAACCCGAAGTGATCGTTTGCATCCTTTCTGGGCAGTCTTAAATGGGCAACGATAATTGAGTATTGATTGAAAATTGATAATCGTTCAAGTATTCTCAAAGAAATAAAAAAACAAAAATCATATTTTCAAGTCCAATAAATATATCGGAGGTTTCAATATGGAAAACGTCATGTTCTCTATTGGTATTGTGTTGGCGGTTGCCGCTGTCATCTACGCTATTGTTACTGTTTTTTTCTGTATTATGGTTTATTGGGCTGCTTTTGCACGATGCAAAAAGTTACCAAAATTAATATTGCCGTCCAAACAACATCTACTTTTTTGTCAAACGGACAACTGGGCGGAGAATAACGGTTTTCATTACGTCGGAATTTTTCAGGTTCCCATGGCTAGCCTTGCAGTTTGGGAAAATCCTGAAACATCATCATTTTTCGTTCAATATCTTAGCTTCAATGGTTCTTATTTTGAATTTGGTACACTTTTTGACAACAATATTTATCTTGAAACCGGTAATTTACTGTTTGGATTATTAACCTATCCGACGTTACCTGGTTTTTATGTACAGCATTTTCCCAAAAAAAGTCTTGAAGAAATTTGGGAATTACACAACGAATCTATCCGGTATTTAACGGAACAAGGCAATGCTCATCTGATACCGTTTCATCCTGATTTTCCATGGGGCAATATTCCGTCAACTGAT
>JAITBS010000208.1 GCA_031283515.1 Planctomycetaceae bacterium | reverse complement strand
ACAAAAATTTTTTCTAAATAATTACGATAATTTTCATAATTATGATAATTTTCGGAGTGCATCCAGGCAACTGTCAATATGTTGGTTTTCGTTAAAATAATTGGGGCTGATCCGTAATGTCCCACCGTTTTTCAATGTGTTCATGAAACGGTGAGCATCAGCTGCACAGTGCAAACCACTGCGAACTGCAATATTAAAACTAGAATCCAGTATTGACGCCGCTTGTGCCGGTGAAAATTTTTCTAATTGTACGGAAACAACACAACCTCGTTCAAATTCCGGTTTGGGGCCAATAATATAAATTCCAGAAATTTCATAAAGTCCTGTTAATAAACGATTTACAAGTTGTTTCTCTTTTTCCGTAATTGTTTCGATTCCTGTTTCCAAAATAAACCGTATGCCTGCACTCAAACCCGCTAAACCGGAAGTATTGGGTGTACCACTTTCCAGACGATACGGTAATTGTTCCGGTTGTTCCAATAATTCTGAACGATTGCCGGTTCCGCCTTCCAGAATAGTTTCAAGACGCAAATCCGGTCGAAGATACAATCCACCCGTTCCTTGAGGACCAAAAAGCGATTTGTGACCGGAAAATATCAGGAAATCAATAAACATCGCCTGAACATCAATTTTTCGACACCCCGCCGATTGTGCCGCATCCACCGCAAACAAAATCCCGCGCTCACGGCAAAATCTGCCAATCTGTTCAAGATCATTAATCGTACCAAAAACATTGGAAATATGATTACAAATCAATAACTTCGTTTGGGCAGTTACAACTTGTTCCAAAACATTTATCAGTATTCCCTGATTAAGATCAACAGATACTTTTGAAACAGAAACACCGGTTTGTTCCAAACGATGAAGCGGTCGAACAACAGCGTTGTGTTCCAACGAACTCGTAATCACATGGTCGCCGGAGTTCAGAACTCCTTTGAGAACCATATTAGCAGCAATCGTCGCATTAGCGGTAAAAATAATCTGTTCCGGTTTTTCGGCGTTGAATAATCGTGCGCAAAGTAATCGTGCATCGTCAAGAACCTGTCCCGCCGCAACAGCAAGCCGATGACCAGATCGTCCCGGATTACCACATTGCTCCCGTAACGCCCTTTCTACCGCAACATAAACAGATTCCGGTTTTAACCATGAAGTCGCAGCATTGTCCAGATAAACCAGCTCATCACCAATCAGTTTATCAACCATACGGAATATTCCTCATGTCCCTAATACCGTATCATTGTAATAAAAAATAAAAATTGCCCATCAAATTCGTTCTCTTTATTTAGAAACGTGAACAGTTATCTGTTCGTTTTTTGTTCGGAAATTTTCCTTAAACAGCGTTTCCAGATCACGGCGCGGATATTTCCATGTCTGTTGTACCGCATCACAAACCGCAGTTCGTAACGTTATGTAATCAGGGTCATTCGCATTCGCATAAACAGCACGGTTACAAGATTTTGTTTCCCTTTCAGCTAAACCCAACGGAGCCGCTAGAAAACAACTCTTTTCCGGCTCGAACAAATTGATCCAATCAAGCCGTGTAACTTCTTCCGCCATGTGACACTCCGCGCAACGTTTTTGATGAACATCGAGAATAATTTGTTTCAATTTTTTGTCGGTTGTCAGATCGTAAGGCGGATGAACCGGTCTTGAATTGACAAAACGGTCATGGTAAGGAGCGTTGGCGTCAATCCATGTTACCAATCGATACCAATCTTCAGTTCCCGATTTGAGTTGGATATGCTCAGAACAGGGACCGGAAAGGATAGCATCAATCAGTTTACTTCGTGTCGAACCGAATTGACGCGTTTGAGTGATTTCCGCCGCCGGAGCATGTTTGTTGGAATAGGTTATTAAATTATTTTCAATAATTGTCCGATAGGAACGGTTAAGACCGTCAAAATTAAGATGTCGATAAGGTGTTTGCATGGGAGTTCCCGCAGTCAAACCACCGGAAAAATCAAGACCTGCCGCAGGTTTCAGACCGGAATGGCAGGAAACACAATGACGATCAAAAACCGGTTGGATATCAACAAGATAATTGATACAACGTTCCGTTCCCCAAGGCGGCGCAACCGGTACAGAAGGTTCACGCTTTATCGCAAGTGTTGACAGATTTTCAGGAGCAACACTTCGCGTTTCGTGACATCCCACACAACTTCGCGATTCACCCGGTTGAAAACTGATAAATGACCGCATCCGTTTGATTTCTTGTTTATTGGCGTCCAAAAGTTGAAAATAAACCGATTCATTGGAAGGAACATAAAATGATGCACTTCCATCGGCTTCTACTGCAACTTCGCCATAAACCAACACCGGAGCCCAACTCAATCCCCAACTGCTGCCGTCCACTTCGTAACGCTGACCGCCGGTTTCTTTCGTGTAGGGCCAACCGATTCGTCGGGCAATACGAATATATTTCACTTCCTCGCGGCGAACTCCTTCAACACCGAAAGTAACATCACTTACCGTACAAACTGCACGATCAGCGTATAATTGTTCCTGATTTTCCGCAAGAATGGGCGGTTTGGTTCGCGGACGGAGCGGCATGGGAAACGAAGAGGAAATTTCCGAATCGGTATAGAGTAGTTCTTTGTTTCCGAACACGTCAATCAGGTACAACCCATAACCGGTTTCATCCGCACCGCGAAACGTTTTAGAAGAACCGGTTCGATGCTCATTACTGTACGTATAGGAAACAAGAAAAAATTTGTCGGAAAGCGGAAAAGGGTACATATAATATCCGCCGTTTTCAATACATCCGCCTTCTGAAACAGGAGTTCCTGACATTCCGCCTTCGGGAGGAAAAACACCGGGTGTAACAATTTTAATTCCTTCCTGACTGTTGAGCCCCTGATTGGGAGATAAAAGACAAACCGGTCCGCAAGCCAATGTGTGATGTCCCGCCGCAATAGAAACAAATTTACGTTCGGTTTCCGGTGAAATGTTGGGAATTTCCCGCGTATTCTCGAATGCCCAAGGATTGTCGATATGTTGTTTGAACAAAGCATCGGCTCCGGTTCCGTCCGGATGAATAAACCAAACCGACTGAATATTCGCCCAACCCCGTTCCTGATACTCCCAACGGCAATAACCAATCGTTCCGTCATTGAAAATATGCGGCTGATAATCGCCGTCTTTATTGTAACTAAGCCAACGGAGTTCACTGCCGTCCGGTTTCACGGAAAAAAGGTTACAGGAAGTTTCATCGTGAAACGGTCCGTTGTTACACTGAAGCGAAAAACCGCAACGTTCAGAAACAAAAACAATATTACCGTTGGGAAGATAAGCCGGATCAAGATCACTCCAAAAATCATGATTGGTGATTTGCCGTAATCCGGTTCCATCTGTACGAATTTCATAAATATGAATTGGTTCCTGAGAAAGGCGAAGATCATGACCAATTAAACGTTCCTGACCAACGGGAATCGGCCAATTTTTGAACGGAAAATTATCTTGTTTGGCGTATCCGAACACAATCCGATTCCCTTCCCACCAAAGATCAAGACCACGAACATGACCGGTTCCCAGTTGATCGTTAATCAAAGAGGTTACTTTCTGATCGGAACCGTCAAGAGAAAAAGGATTATTAAGGATACAAATATCACCGCCAGGTCGGGAAACCCAAGGCATGTGGTTCAGACAAATGTCTGGATAAGTTTGTTGAGTAAATCGTTTCACAAATAAAAGGCGTTCAAAATCGAGCAACGGATTGGCAAACACAAGTTTCCGTCCCAACCGGCGAAGACGTAAATATTCCGCTTTTTCCGGTGTTGTCTGTTTACCGAGTTCCGCAACAACCACAGAAGTATCAACATCTTGTTGTTTCAAGTAATCCGCGAACCGAAGAATCCGATTTTTTGTTTCTGTAATAGGATAGGTGTTTGTAAGTTCGGTTGATTTTTTTATTTTTGTCACAGACCATTGACTCAGACTGCTCTGATTAGCGGGTTTCCAAAGAGCGATATTTTGTGACGGATTATCAAACGAATAGATTTCCACTTCATCCAAATGAAAGAAAACCGGTAAATCGCTTGGAATTTGTAACCGTACATATCTTGCTGCAACCTGAGCCGGTTCAAAAACAATTTCCAACGGTTTTTCACCGGAAATTCCTCCAAAATGTTTTCCGGCACAATCATGAAGGAGTGTCCATTGTTTTGCGTCTTCCGAAACCAACACCCGCATTGTATCCGCATTATGCAAACCGGGTGCGTAATCCAACCGGTTATAAACAACAATCCGTGAAATAGGTGTTACTCTTTCAAGATCGACCTGCCACCAAGGATTTTTTTCACGATGGGTGTGAAATGCGTAACGGCCATTTTTAACACCATCAACAGCTCCAAGTGCGTCGGTTTGGGTGGTTACCTGACCAGAGTCTGTATTTCCCGTAACAATCGCACGCCGTGATTCCGCTTGCTTCAACCAGTCTGTTTCAATCATCTCCAGTGTTACACCATTGGTTGCCGCTGGAACAATTGCGGAAGAGAATGCAAAACAGAATATTGTAAAAGAAAATAACACCAAAATAAAAATATCAGAAAACCAATTTTTATAATAAGAATACATCGTGTTTCTCCTTCATATAGAATCTCTTCCAAAAAATTGCAATAATCCATATCAATAAACAAAATAGTACAAAAACTATGTTGTCATGTTTTCTGTCCTAAAATCATGAGTATTGTGATTTTTACATTAAAGCATTCTCAAACTCCTCTAACGTCTGACTGTCGATAACATCGGAAATCAAAGACTCTAAAGCAATCGGGTCTGACATTTTACGGATTGATGTTTCAATATGGTTAGGAATTTTTTTGAACTTTTTACGCAATACCGCCAAAACCATATTTTGACCAGCCTTTGCTTCACCTCTTGCCTCACCTTCTGCTTCACCTTCGGCTCTGATTTCGTCGAAAATAGTTGTTGTCATGTTTTCTGTCCTTTCATTAAAAATGGGGGTTAATGCTTTATGAATCGCTTGAGCTTCCAGCTGTTTATGGTGGGCGTTGAAAGCTTTAGCGACAAATTCAAGAATATCTTTTGTTATCATAAGTTGTTGCCCATCGTCGTCCATTTCTGAGATCGGCAACATCGCTTTGGCAAATTCATCTTCATTACCTTCCGTCATATTTTTCAAAATACCTATTGCTGCTCGTAATTCCGGTTTGCCGCACAAATGATCGCCATTGTAGGCTGGCAAATCCACCACGTAATAATGAACATCCGGTACAAAACCTAGTGATTGTCCATTTTCGTCTTTTGCCAACCAATCGGTTACTTTGGGATAAGTGCCGTGATACGGTTTGGCTCCGGTGCGCACGACAATAAAATAAATGACCGAGAGAATTTTTTTACCATCTTTAAGTTCTGCCCACCAAATGGCAGTGGCATAACAAAGCAGACGAACCGGTATATCGTCGAATGTATTTCCTGCATGTTCAAAAATGATCATGACTTTAGCATCAATTTGATTTTTGAGCGGACAGGAGAAGACTAAATCCAAAATCCGTTCATCACCTTTTTGACCGATGTAATGAGTTGGTGCTTTGGAAATTTTCTCTAAATCTATCTTGCTAATGAAGTTAGGATCGGCGTAGTTCAACAAAAAATCGACGAATATCAATACTCGTCCGAAAATATTTTTAACGAAGACATCATAAATATTTCCTGGACGAGTTGGTTCG
>JAITBS010000207.1 GCA_031283515.1 Planctomycetaceae bacterium | reverse complement strand
ATTAGTAAGCAATTCCTCAAAAGTTTTTGAAACACTTTGATTGTCTTTATTTACCCCATCAAAAAAATTTTGTGTGTTTAACAGATATCTATATTCGTCTAATCGTTTTATATTTTGAATATGATTAATATTTTTTTCGATATATTGGTTAATTTCTTTCTCAATTTGCGTTTTGAGTATCTTACAGTCTGTTTCTAATTTTTCAAGTTTATTCTCGTCTTCTTTTAAGTCAATATTTGTTTTACCTAAAATAAATCCTTTAATATCGCTCTCTTTTTCAAAATCTAATGCACGAATATTATCTTCGACATAGTCTTGATTAAAAGTATGATACAAATAGCATGTAGTTGGGATTTTAGGTAAATTTTTTCTTGAGAAATCAATTGTAATCTGTTCTTTTATATCCGTTTGATCTGTTATTTGAAACGAAAAACTACCGTTTGATTTACCAAAACTTAATAATTTATCTGTTGGGCTTGTTCCATCGGCATTTAATTCAGGTACTATTTGATCTTCTAGAAGTTTGAAAAGGCGACTGATAAAAGTTTTTCCACTTCCATTATTTGCAAAAATACCGATTTTCAATGAACCTGACAGGATTTCTTCATTTAGATTTTCAAGTGGTGCAATGTTTTTACACCTGATAGTTGTTTTTACATTGTTTTTTGACATATATCTTGACTTTAATAATAATTTAGGTTTTAGATAATTCAAGCAGTAAGCGACATTTCACCGAAACATCGCGCCAACACAACATGTGATATCAATTCTGTTGTAAATTTTGATTCATGACAACATCCCCAATACCATACCAACAATTACAACCTTTCGCCGCAATACTATATCTACTAAATTCGGAATGTTTTAACAAAAACAGTTACAACATTAAAATAACGTAACCGTTCACGGTTTTAAAATTCGGAATTTAAAAACTAGTGAGCGGTTACGCTTTGCTACACCGCCGGTTATGCACATGTCGCCCCATGCGGGGCTAACATAAATTTTACGCCGATATATTACTAACTCATGTTACGCACTTGCTACTCCCGATCAGGTTTGCGACCTTTCGGCGAAAGGTTGCAAACCTACGGTCGCCTACCTGATCTGGGGTAGCAAGTGCGTAACATGAGTTAATAAACACCTTCAAAGGGACGCCGTGAACGGTTACAAAATAACGAAACTAAAAGTATAATTATTATGGCGCGTTTGGTACGTTTCGTTGCGTATTCCGTTATTGCAACAGATAATCATTTTTTTTCAAAAGTACATTAATATTTTATAGCAACTCCTACAGAAAAATGAATAAAATAATCGGGATAGGCATCTATTGGTAGCCAAAATGTTACTATATCTCCTGAATTTCCTTTCCATTTTACATAAGTAGCCGTATGATTTTTTATACAGTTATTTGCTTTACATATTTTATGACCTTCCAATGGTTGCGATGTTGAATATTTTATCAAAATATTTTGCCTAACATTCCTACTGTTGGCAAGATTAAGCAAATCTATTTTATCTGTTTATTTTCCTAATCCAAACCGCCGCAAAATAGAAAACACCTGATCATAAAAAATTCCGTTAAAATATTACAATAAAATAGAGAGTGAACTCCATACAATTTTACCGGAATTTTGAATTTACATGGAATCGTCAGGAGCATTCCGGCAAACTCGGAAACCAATAACACCGGAAGTAGTTTCCGGACTGCTGCTATTTCTGTACGCACAACGAGTTGCCTCCGCTCCGAATTGCCACGCCCCGCCTCGTAACACCTTTGCCATACCTTCCGTTGGTCCAATTGGGTTTTCTTCTTCTTCCGCACATTGCTGGTAATAAAATTCACCGTACCAATCATGACACCACTCCATCACATTACCGTGCATATCAAAAAGTCCCCAAGAATTAGGTTTCTTTTCGCCAACCGGATGCGTTTCCATTGAGGAGTTGTCGTAGTACCACGCGTAGTCGCCAACCTCCATCACCTGATCCCCGTAACACCAAGGTGTAATACTTCCCGCACGGCAGGTATATTCCCACTCCGCTTCCGTCAGAAGACGATAACCGTTTCCACCAAGTTCCAAAATATCCGCCTTCTCAATCGCTCCCGTTGTACGCCTCTTAATTGATTTGAGTTCGTAAAAAGGCGGCAACTCTTCTAATTCACTCATCTTGTTGCAATATTCTACCGCAGAATACCACGTCACACTGTCAACAGGACAAAATTCATTATCTGTTGTAATACTGGAATTAAATCCCATCAGTTGCGTAAATTCGCCCTGAGTTACCGGATAAACCCCAACAAAAAGATTTCTCGTAATCAAAACCCGATGTTGCGGATGTTCATTGTTGCGCAAATATTCGTCGGAATCATGCGAACCCATGTAAAACCGCCCATTCGGTATCCGACGTAATTTGGTTCCTTTCGGCGAAGTAATTGTCGTTAATTTTTCAATCTTCTGCTGGAGATTTTTGGCTTCCGGATCATTGGCTTTGAGTTCCAAATACCGTTGAACACAGGACAATAATTGACTGTATCGTTTTGTCGAAATAGCGTTTCGGATCTCTCGAATCAAAGAATCCACTTCCGTTAAAATTTCGCCCGCTTCAACATATTGTTTACGGAGCGGTTCGTCCAAAAGCGGTCTCGGAACTTGTTCAAGTATTTGTTGCACTTTATCATATTTTTGTTCCATCATCGCAGCGTTTGCCTGCATCCGAATATTGTCCACATACATTTTAATGTCACGGCGTTCTTTCTGAATCAATGTTGTCATACTCTTTGCCCATTCTTTGAAAACATTAAAATCAGGATGATTCACCGTTGACATATATTTCAGCAACGGCAATGTCCGATCATGACCATAAGTTTCACGAAGTTTAAGAATCTGTTGTTTTTGTGAATTGAGAGTGAGCAACATTTTCTGTTTCAGAGCAACCAGGTCCGAACCGCAACCTCGACATGTCCGAATCCAAAACGGATTCGTTGATTGGCAATTCAGACAGGGTTCGTGATAAGAACGACCGCATTGCGGACAAAGTCTGTCTGTTGCCGAACGAACCAACGTATGACATTGCGGACAATTCGTATTCGGCGGTAACTCCCCAAATAATGAACACGAAGTAAGAGATTCTGATGTCTCCGGCGAAACTTCAGTATTTTGAACTGTTGTCGGCGGGGATTTTTGAAGGGTTTGCACTGGAGGCGAAATAGCCGATTGTTCCGCTCCAAAACTACTGGGACGAGTATTACGGGCAATTTGTTCCAGTTCCGCAAGAAATTCTGAAAATGTGATTTTCCGTTCCGCCGGATTATCTTTCAATGCTGAAAAAATTAAATTTTGAAAATGTTCCGGTATTTGATTGGTTTGGAGTTCCGATGGTTTCTTGCCGGTCAATACAAAACCCAACAAAGCCGCAAAACTCCATAAATCTGTTTTAACATCCAATGGTTTTCCGGTTTCGATTTTTTTCCGTTGTTCCGGTGCCAGGAAATCAATGGAAGAACCGAACACCAACGGATCGTAGGAATCGGAAAAAAATGCGGGATCAAGAAAACTGCCGGCATCCTGATCAACAAAAACAATATTGTCTGGTCCTGAAGAAAAAATATTCGTTGGTTTGAGATGACGATGAAGTTTTCCGTTTTGGTGTAATTGATTCAGTTGAGCGGCCAATGCGGTAAAACGTCGGGCGATATCGTATTCCCGCAAAGATTTTCCTGCCGCCATCCATTCGGCAAAACTTTTTTCATTGATAAATTCTCGGACATACCAGATTCCTTCGGTGTTTTGTCCGATTAGTGAAATTGACGGCAAAAGGATGCCGTTTGCGTGTAATCGTTCATAGATGATCAAATCGTTTTTGAAGCGTTCAAAAACCGTTTGATCACCACAAAACGGATGTTTGATTTGTTTGAAGACGAACTTTTTCTTTTTTGTCCGGTCAAAAACAGCCCATGTTTCACAACCGACAGTTTCGCCGAGTTTTTGCTTCATAACAAGATCGGACGGAATTTCGGTAAGAATGGGAATGGATGGAGTTTCCTGGTTGGATTTATCCAAAGTGCTCATAAGAGTTCAATAAAAAACGGTTGCGGAAATTGAATACATGGTCACTATTATACACTCCGAAAGGTATTGCCGTTAAGTCCCCTGAGCAAAGAATTGGTGTAATTATTCCGCAGGTAGGCAATGTTTCGCCGAAACGCCGCAATGATTGGTTTTTTTATTTGTGTTGTATGCAGTTGTTTTTTTCATTGCCGTCCGTCAACAGGGACATGCCGGCTAGCACCGACCAACCCTTCAGGGTGAAGAACCAAAATAATAATCTATCAGTGGCATTTTTGTTTTTCGATTTTCACCCCGACAGAGGCTAAGGATTATAACCCGCCCCAACGAGGTGGGTTTAAGTTCTTCTCCAACCTAACGCCCTGAAAGGGCAGCATCGTAGTTGAGAGTTGACAGTTTCGCAAACAGATTACAAACGTTTTAGCAAATAGTACGCACGCAAACTCTCCACTGAATAATTACAAATAATTACCAAAAGTTCAGAAAATACCCTATGCGTTCACTGGTTGGCGTGTTAGAATAAATAAAATTTGTATCTGTTCAGTAGTGATCTTATTTTTATGGTAGGCGACCTATCCCAAACCTCATTGACACCTAATTTTCCTAACAAAATAAACTCCGTAACAAAAAGAGAATAGAAACAACAACCTCATTGAGTAGTTGATAGTGTCGCAAAGCGGATTACTATCAAAACGTTTTAGTCAATACTTCGTATGCGAACTCTCCACTATCAACATCCACTCTCCATTACAATAAGGTAATGAAGTTGGCGTGCGTGTTATCCATGAGCAACGGAGGTTGTTTTGTTAGGAAGATTTAGGTGGAAATGAGGATGTTTTTGTGTAATGATTCTACTGAATAATTACAAAAATTTACCTATATTGACAACCAACCTATGAATACTAGGCGTTTTTAAGAAAGCGTGGAATATGATGTATCGAATTTTTATATGTTTTTTTATTATTTCCGTTTCTTTCCTTTTTGCCGAAGATCAAACGGAATCGGCACAGAAGACATTGCGGAAAGCGGTTGGTTTTTACCGTGAACATGTTGCGGCGGAAGGCGGTTATCTTTGGAAATACTCTGCCGATCTTTCGTTGCGCGAAGGTGAAAATGTTGCCGATGCCCAAACGGTTTGGGTACAACCGCCGGGAACTCCAACTATCGGGTTGACGTTGCTCAAAGCCTATCGTGTTACCGGCGATACTTATTATCTTGATGCAGCCCGTGACGCCGGAAATTGTTTAGTGCGCGGGCAACTACGGAGCGGCGGATGGACGTATTCAATTTATTTTGACGAAGAACAACGCCGAAAATACAGTTATCGGGTTGATCCTGTTCGTTCCTCGAAAAGTACCAAAAATGTCTCAACTCTTGACGATAACACAACACAATCAGCAATCGCGTTTCTCATGGAACTTGATGAAGCGTTGGAATTTTCTGACTCAAAAATTCATGAAACGGCTGTGTATGCTTTGGAAAAATTACTTGAAACACAATTTCCCAATGGAGCATTTCCACAAGGTTTTTCCGGTGAAAAACGTGATGATACGGCGTATCCGGTGAAACCCGCCAATTATCCGCCGGAAGGTACAGAACCAACTCACGAAAAAGATTATTACAAATATTATACGTTCAATGATAATTTGGCATGGGATTTGAATAGAGTTTTTTTTATGGCTTCGGAAATTTACGGCACAAAAAAGGACGGCAAATTAAATCTGAACGAAAAATATGTTAATGCGGCATGTTGTCTTGGAGATTTTATGATTCTTGCTCAAATGCCGGAACCACAACCGGCATGGGCTCAACAATACGATTTTGAGATGCGTCCCTGTTGGGCAAGAAAATTTGAACCGGCATCAATTACCGGCGGCGAATCACAAGGAATTATAACCGCATTGATTGAACTCTTTCTTTTTACCGGTAACAAAAAATATCTTGAACCGATTCCGAAGGCGGTAGCGTACCTGGAACATTCACGGCGTTCCGACGGAAAACTCGCACGGTTTTACGAAATGCAAACCAATAAACCGCTTTATTTTACAAAAAGTTACGAATTAACTTATTCAGAGGCTGATATGCCGACACATTACGCTTTCGTGATTGATTTTAATTCTTCGCGATTGAATCAATTATTAAAACAAATTAAATCCGACCGGCTAAAACAGTTGGAAATATTCCGCAACAATTACCGAAATCTTAGGTTGCCGCAGTCAAAAGCACAAGATGTTGCCGCTGTTATTGCCGGTATTGACCAACGTGGAGCATGGGTAACATCGGGAATACTTAATGCTGCTAAATCGAACAAAAAAATACAAATAATCGACAACACCGTTTTCGTTAAAAATATCAATATCCTACTCGGATTTCTGAATACCGGAAGTAAAACAGAAACAATAATTGATCCGAAAAATTAAGAGTTGATTTTTAGCGAATCGTTTTTTTCCTTATCATTTCAAGAACAATTTTTAATAAGGTGATTTATTATGCAACTGTTAAAATGTGTGATATTTGACATGGATGGTACGATAGCGGACACGATTCCGCTTTGTCTTGAGTCCTTTCGCCGCGTTACTGAACCGTTTTTGAAACGTTCGGTTACCGATCAAGAAATACTGGCAGCATTTGGACCGTCGGAAGAGGGAACGATGAAAAAACTGGTTCCCGATCACGCCGATGAAGGTGTAAAATATTTTTTGGAACAATATCGTTTATTACACAGTTCTATGTGTCCGCAACCATTTGATGGAATTAGGGAATTACTTGACGAGTTGAAAACCAGAAAAATTTATCGTGCTCTTGTTACGGGAAAAGGGTTACAATCATTGCAGATTACATTGGAAATATTGGGTCTTGAAGATATTTTCGATGTGGTTGAAACGGGTTCGCCGTATCAACCAAACAAACCGGAAGGATTGCGTAACGTATTACAACAACTCAATTTGAAACCTCAGAATACCGTGTACATTGGAGATGCTCTCAGTGATATTCAGGCAACCCGCAGCGTGTCGATTCCGATTTTCAGTGCAGCATGGGCAAGCACTGCGGAACCGGAAAAACTACAAACCGCTAAACCCGATAGAATTTTATTTTCCGTTGCGGAATTACGGCGTTGCTTAATGGAAATGCTGTAACTATTTGCGAATATTTTATGAGTGTTTTCAAACCGGTACTTGGTTACTATATTCATCACACTTAACAATTCGTTTTTCGTTTTTTGGCAAAATAAAAAGATTTTGACGGAACAGACAGAATCAGGTCATGCAGATGACGCATGGAAAAACGTAGTAGGAAAGAATGCAAGCAGAGAAACTGTCAGTGGTAAAACGAGTGACGAAATACTGAAAAAAATAAAAGACGCTCAAAAAGCGGGCAAGTGGGTATGCGTGGTAACAAAAATTTCACTGATATATTACCGCCGGTTTTATTCTTGAGGAGATTATCTGTTTTGATTGATACTTATATTGACTTGGATTTATGTTGCGTAAATTTGTGTTACATAGATTATGCCGGAACGGGTAAGGACTCAAGAAAATTCCGTAATAACCTTTTACCAATAATAGTCATAATACTTTCGGGATGAAACTGAATTCCTTCAAGCGGAAATTCTTTATGCCGAATTCCCATAATTTCATGGTCATCTTCTGACTCCGCAGTAATCACAAGCTCTTTGGGAAATGTTTCACGTTTGGCGACAAGCGAATGATACCGCATTGCTTCAAAAGGTCCCGTAATTCCCTTGAACACGCCCAAACCGTCACTGATAATTCGTGACGTTTTACCATGCATAATCTTTTTTGCACGAATAATATTACCGCCAAACGCCTGAACAATACTTTGATGACCAAGACAAACACCAAGAATTGGAATTTTTCCTGCAAATGTTTTGATAACATCAAGCGAAATACCTGCCTCATCGGGATTACCTGGTCCTGGAGAAATAACAATACCGTCAGGATGAAGTTCGCGGATCGCCACAAGATCAATTTTATCGTTGCGAAAAACTTGAACTTCATTGTTGCCCAGCATCCGTAAATACTGCACTAAATTAAATGTAAACGAATCGTAATTGTCAATCATTAAAATCATAGGAATTTTTGAGGTAAAAGGTTATACAATATTTTGTAGGTGATTAAAATTAACGTGATTAAAATTAACGTGATTAAAATTAACGTGATTAAAATTAAAAAAAATTAATGTGATTCAATATCAACGTAATTAAATCGACGAAACGAAAATTGATTAACCGCAATGTTTATTGGCTGTTGCCAAAGTTGTTACAAAATCAGCAACGGTTTGTTTCGCGGTATTGGGATGTTCTTCGATGATTCGCTGAAAGGCACTGCCGATAATCACTCCATCGGCAATTGTTCCGGCGGCTTGAACATCTTCCGGTGTGGAAATTCCGAAACCGACACAAAGCGGAACCTTTGTTTCGCGGCGCATTTCAGTAATCTCCTGCTCAAGAGCATTCCAATTAATTTTGTTACTGTTACCGCCGGTAACACCATGCCGTGAAACAATATAAACAAAACCATCCGAACAACGAAGAATTTCGTTACGCCGAACCGCATCTGTTGTCGGCGCAATCAACCGAATGAAATGAAAACGATTGATTGTGTTATGAGCCGTATTGGTTTGAGAAACATTTTTGCTGTTTGGTTCTTGAACATACCGCATGATTTCATGGGAATTTTCGCTGGGCAAGTCAACACACAAGACACCATCCGCACCAGCATTAATCGCTTCATGAACAAACACTTCTGTTCCCATTGCAAAAACCGGATTGAAGTACGAAAAAAGAATAATCGGCAATTCATACTTTTGCCGAAGTTTTCGTACAAATTCAATTCCATGATGTAAGGTCATTCCGGCTTTGATAGCGCGGTTGGATGCGCGTTGAATGACGGGACCGTCAGCTATTGGGTCGGAGAATGGAATACCGAGTTCCAGAACATCCAGACCAGCACCACATGCAGCATCTATAATTTCAAACGACCGTTCAATATCAGGATCGCCCGCCGTGATGTAACCAATCAACGCCGCACG
>JAITBS010000134.1 GCA_031283515.1 Planctomycetaceae bacterium | reverse complement strand
CAATGAAAAACTTTGTAAAAAATCTCCTGATTTTATTGGAAAACCCCCTATTAAATTTGGCGAAATATCCAATGTTAAAATGGATAATCCAGGAAAAGCAGGGGGGGGGGGGCACTCTGTAGTAAGAAGTGGTCGCATTCTAAACGATATTCGACAAGCTTTTTAACTCTTCTCCGCTCTTCACCGTTCGGCTTTACATTAGTCGAACTTCTTGTGGTGATTGCGATTATCGGCGTGTTAATCGCTCTTCTGTTGCCAGCGGTTCAGGCAGCCCGCGAAGCGGCAAGGCGTTCTCAGTGCATTAACAATCTGAAACAATACGGATTGGCAATGCAAAATTACCACTCAACTTACAACGTCTTTCCGCCATTACGCGGCGGTCCGAAGTCGCCGGAATACACTGCCGGTACAGCAGACTTCGACAACGTAAATACAACCCACAATTGTCAGTGGGGACCATCCATGTTCACTTTGCCGTTCATGGAACAGACGCCTCGTTATGACCGTTTGTGGTCGCAAAAAACTAATGATGGTCGGCTTCCGTGGCCTTGGAACAATGGTAGTCTGACTAATGTTATTGCTGATTTCTATTCTGCGCCGTTTCCGACGATGATTTGTCCTTCGGATGCCGGTAGAGGTTATGCCGGTTATACACACTTGACAACAGGTATTGACCATCCGGATCGTCCCCATGCTACGAAAAATTACATGGCTTGTATTGGAGATTACATCAACGATAACCGTGCTATGAGTGCGAACCAACGAGCGATGCTTCTCCCGTTACAATATAACTCTATGGCTGCCTGCGCGGACGGAACGAGTAATACCATGCTTTTTTCGGAACGATGTACTCCTGCGGAAGAAGGGACACGATTAGTTCGCGGGGCTATGGCTTATGGAATCGCTAACTTTGCTACCAATCCAAGTAATTGTTTTAGTAGTTTGGCTGCGGGAAATTCTAAGGAATATGATTCTTCCGTAACATTAACGCACAGTGAAACAGGAGCGTTTTGTTTTGAAGGTCGTGCTTATACGAGTACCTATTCTTCAATTTTACCGCCAAACTCTCCATCGTGTTCTTCCAGTGAAAATCATGGTTATTCGTTAGCAGCGGCGAGTAGTTATCATACCGGCGGTGTTAATGTTGCGTTTGTTGATTGTTCTGTCCAATTTGTTTCGGAAACAATTGACTGTGGCAATGTTGGTTGGTCACCGGGCGGAACTACAGCCGCTCCCAACGCAACAACCGCTCCGCAACGTGAATCAAACTACGGTGTCTGGGGTGCAATGGGAACTCACAACGGCGGTGAAGGTAAACGGTTATAAGGTTACGAAAAACCGTTGAAATCACCGATTCTATGTTTCTATTATCTCAATTTTTAATACATCATGTTACGAAAAATTTCAAAAACACTCTGTCTTTTGGCTGTAATTTTATGTTTATCAGGTTGCAGTAAGACGAAAAAACCGGATGGTTTACCGGATTTGTATCCGTGCCATGTTAAAGTTACGATAAACAATGAACCGTTGAAAGGTGCTGCTGTTTCGCTTTCGGGAAACGATGGTCGTTGGCCCGGTAACGGGATTACTGATCAACAGGGAATTGCAGTAATAAGAACACGCGGTCAGTTTGTTGGAGTTGCAGAGGGAACTTACAAAGTTACTGTTTCAAAAATGCTTTCGCCGCCATCGACCGGAAAAGATGAAGGCAGTACCGAAGAACCCAAACCATTGGTCAATCCCAAATACGCAACTCCCACAACAACACCGCTTGAATGTGTCGTCAAATCCGGCACGAACAACTTCGAATTTAAAGTCGAAGAACCCTAATTTTAATTTTTTGATTCTTTTAACAATCCATTACAAAAAGGTATTTCTAAAAACGGAACTGTAAAAAATGAATGTAACAAGATTATTTCTCATACACAAAGAGAATAAAAAATTATGTAACATCATTCACGTCCTGTTTTTCGAGATTCCAAAAGGAGTACTTCAATGAAAAGGTACAAAAAAGCTTTTACGTTGGTTGAGTTATTAGTGGTTATTGCGATTATCGCTGTTTTAATTGCTCTGTTACTCCCCGCAATTCAAGCGGCGAGAGAAGCGGCAAGGCGTTCGCAATGCACGAACAATCTGAAACAGTTGGTATTGGCTCTGCACAATTACCACGACACGCTCCAAGCTCTTCCAGCTGGACGAAGTGGTATGAATGCAAACGGAACAACCGAAGCCGCCAATAACCACAATAAGTGTTGGGGACCCTATATTTTTATGATGCCCTACATGGAGCAATCAGTTCTTTATGAATTGTACAATTCATGTATCAGTAAAACTTATACCGGCGGCGGAACAGCAACTGATGCCCGATCACCCGGTTATATGTTTCCGCCTTGGCATTATGGTACATATAGTTATTGCGAACCGGATTACATCAATTTATTAAGTGTACAAATTAGTACAATGATGTGTCCTTCCGATGGTTATGTTTCGTTATTTTATGGGACAGGAGGTGCTATCTCTACCGGAACCGGTTCTAAAAATGCGTTACGAAGTTACGTTTATAATCGCGGGGATTGGATTGCCGACAGTACCACGCCGGGAAACCGAACAAGTGGTTTCAACAATTACCGTTATGAAGATCAAAGTGTTCGTGGAGCATTTGCTAATGGTATTTGGTACGGACTGGAATCATGTACCGATGGAACAAGTAACACATTGGCATTTTCTGAAATGGCGGTAACACCGAGAAGTAATGCCAGAACAATTCGCGGCGGAGCACTTATTGTAACAACTCCTAATACAAATTTACTTAACGGCGGTAAATGTTTGGCAAATGTAGGCGTTTCAGGAATGTATAAAGACCCGCTTGATACCGCAACAACAGGTGGTGCTGAAATGGGATTTATGTTTGATGGTCGCAGTCATGCCGGTTTTACAACAATACTTCCGCCTAACAGACCATCATGTTTTCAATCGCTTGCTTATGGTTGGGGAATTTCCACACCGACGAGTTATCACTCCGGCGGTGTGAATGCCTCATTACTCGACGGTTCCGTAACATTTGTTTCTGAAACAATTAACGCCGGTGATGCCGGCACTTATCAACCGAAAGACGGAGTTTCTGTCTATGGTGTTTGGGGTGCCATGGGATCACGTAACGGCGGTGAAAGTACAAAATTGTAAAAATTAAATTCACTTCCTTAACAATTAACGTTCCAATTAGTATTAACTTTTTTCTTTAGGAGATTTTATCATGAAACGACGTGCTTTTAGGCGTGCTTTTACATTGGTCGAACTTCTTGTGGTGATTGCGATTATCGGTGTATTAATTGCTCTTCTGTTGCCGGCAATTCAAGCCGCGCGCGAAGCCGCAAGACGATCACAGTGTCTCAACAATCTGAAACAACTCGGGATTGCTGTACACAATTACAATGATGTTCACCAATCACTTCCTGCCGGACGAAGCGGAATGTATGCTCTTTCGGCGAACGGTTCAAACAATCACGATTGTTGTTGGGGTCCATGGATATTTATGATGCCGTTCATGGAACAAGCCCCAATCTTCGATTTGTACAATTCGTGTATCAGTAAAACTTACACAGGCGGCGGATCAACTGCTGATGCGCGATCGCCGGGTTATATGTTTCCGCCGTGGCATTATAGTCATGGTACCTATAACAGCTGTAACCCTGATTACCGTAACTTTCTCAGCACTCAGATAGATACAATGAAGTGTCCTTCTGATGGTTCGATTAACTTTTTTTACCAAACAAGTGGAAATCTTACTACGGATTTATCCGATACCAGTACGTCAAAAAATGCC
>JAITBS010000674.1 GCA_031283515.1 Planctomycetaceae bacterium | reverse complement strand
CACAGAGAACACAGAGTTCACAGAGAAAATATTTTTAAAAATTAAATTTTGATTTTAATCCCTAATTTTTTGCTTTAATAAATTTAAATGATGTTTTGATTCCAATTAAAATTTTCTCTGTGTTCTCTGTGGTTAATAAAAAAATGAGTTTTTAGAAGTTCCCATCAGTGGATATGCCCAACCTATGCCTTCTAACTTATAGAATCATAACCTTGAAATGACAAAGAATAAGGTATAGAATTTGAAATTAAAAAGTTGAAATTGGTAGTAATAGGATTATGCAATTTTCCAGTTAATTGTTTTTCTATGTTGTTGTTTATCCGGTTTTATCAGAAAAAAACAGTATTGTGTGTGGAGTTGCTGTTTTTGTTGATTGTTTTGACGGGTTGCCGTCCTTCTGAACCGTTAGTTCACGATCAAGACTCTCAACAATCCATTATTGACGCAGCAGCAGAAGCCAATGTCCGTTTCGAAATTACCAACCTCTATACGGAAAATAATATCTCAACAAATTGGGAAGAAGAAAGAGCCAAAGCCAAGCAAACTCTTAATAAAACAATCCTCGAAATCAGTGAATTACCTAGTGTTTCTATTCGGGATCGGCACTATAAAACTCTTGTACAACAGTTAATCTATGAATACCGTTTTGCTGAAGCGGCTGATGTTGCCGCGAAAATTCAGGATAAAACGATCAAGGACGCACTCTTAGAAGATTTTGTCCGTTTCCAAATTCAAGATATTTGGCAAATGTATCAGAAAACGGAAAATTTTTACAATGACGGAGAACTTTCTAAAGAAATACTTACAGCTCTAGAATTGGTTATTAGAACGGCTGGAATAATTGACGATCCTTTACTTCAGGCGGAGTCTTTTGAAAACATTGCACGTTTCCGAATAAAAATGAAAGACCGAAACGGAACAATAAAAATGATGATTGACGCTGCGGAATCTTGCCGACATCGAAAAGAAAACGGAATCCGAAAGGCATTGGGGCTTTGTTCCTTTGCCAACTGGTTTCTGCGAGAAGAAAACAAAGAAAAAACGCTGGAATTTTGCAAAGAAGCCGAAACTATTTTAGTTCATACGAAGCAATCTTTTGATTCAATACGAACTTATTTGGACATTTCCGCGATCTATTTTCTGCTTGGTTTAGACAAACCTGCTCAACAACTTTGTGAGAAAGTGGAAAAATCTATTTCAGCTATCTCCGACCCACACGAAAAAGCTGCTCTTTTACTTAAATTAGCGGAATCTTTACTTGTGATTCGCTTGAAGGACTCACAAACTCCATTAGCCGAACAACTTTTAAGTATCAAAAAATTTGTTCTTGAAGCGGCAGATATTCTTGCACAGTTATCTGATAACGAAACAGAAGTAAATCTTCCCGCACCGCAAGTATCTCAATCGTTTGTGTTATCATCCCCTAAAGGTGTTTTCTCTGAAAATGATTTGGAAACAAAATTTCGACCGCTTTCACGTTTGGAGTTGGTTCATCTTAAAAACGGATTATTTCGAAAAATTGCTTCTATGCAAGCGTGGGGAGGAACTCTTGAAGAGGTTTGGGAAACTATTGAAGAGATTGATCCGGGAAACGAACGTGATGACGCATTGGTTTCTGTTATAGATATGATGATTATAACTCGTTCTTCGGAAGACATTGAGGCATGGGCTGAAGAAATTATTGATCCGGTTAAAAAAAATACTGTTTTGAAAAAATTAAATCAACAAGAATAATCATAATCCGCACACAAAATTTACAAAAGATCGGCAATATTTCACCCGATATGGATCAACCGTATTGTGAGTTTTTTGGTGAAAGACTGCCTAATCTTTGGGTTATCTCTATTTAAATAGTTACGAAAAAAAATTAAATGGTGCCGATGTTCTCATTATGGTAGTGTTTGGGCTTCTTCTCCAGCAACAGAACCAGCGGATCCCCAAATACCATATTGTGACTTTCCTGAATAACTCAATGCCGGATTCTGTGTCGGATCGCCACAATCAATCGTGTTAGAAACAAACCGCACCGAACCGTCAAGCATTCCAGCGATAACACCGCCACTATGATAACTACTAGTTGAATAAACTCCTTTTTGTTCCAATATCCAGGTGTTTCCTGTCGAGGTTCCATTTGTAGCACAGGTTGGCGAATTGGGGGGTAAAATTGTCTGAAAACCAGAATATCCCATTTGTCCAGACGCCCAACGGCAACCTTTTTTCCCATAAGTCATTGACGCTACTGATGCAATTACTTCATCGCCGTTTCCTTTTTGGTCAAGACAATCTTTGGGTGTAAAAGTCGAAGATGCAAGTTGAACAACTCCGATTTTATATTTCACTTCATTATCGTCGTTGTAAAGACCGCAGAGTGATTCGGAAACCGCAATAGTGTTACTGGTTCCATCGGTAATGGAACCGGAATCGACTTTGATATAATCTCCACGAACCAAAACTCCACGAGCGAATTGATCAGTATCCCGACAAATCAGATCACCCCAACAACCATGATAACTTGTTCGGGCAAGATCATTGCCCTTCACAAAAGCGTTTGCATCTGAAGGGCAACGTAAATTGGCAATGACCGTCTCACGGTAAACTACCCCATTACCTGGATGAACAGCATTGTAATTCGCAGGATCTGGGTTCATTGCTGCATATTTGGAACATTCCGCAGACACAGCATCATAAATCGCTTGTTGTTCATAAAACGGTGCCAACGTCATCAGGAATCCAATATAGTTGACATTACCGATCGTTTGAGTCGGATTACTCGCTTTTTTGTAACTCATCCAGGTTGGTTCGTAAGAACCGGCGGGAAACCGGTTTTGTACTGCATGGAAATTGTGGAACGCCAAACCAATTTGTTTGGTGTTATTGATACATTGTGAACGTCGTGCAGCTTCCCGCGCCGCTTGAACTGCCGGCAATAAAAGAGCGATTAACACTCCAATAATTGCAATAACGACAAGTAGTTCGACCAATGTAAAACCGATTAGTTTATTTTTCATTGTGTGTTTCATAGAGAAATTCTCCCAAAAAAAGGTTAAAATGGAATGAAAATTATTTAAGGAAAGGTTACTGTACTGATTTTGATTCATTACCGTTAATGGTTCCTAGTGCTCCCCATACACCGAAAGGCGATTCACCGGTTATTGTTACTGCAGGACGGGTTGTCAGGTTGGAACCACAATCAATTGTATCAGAAATAAAACGAACAGAACCATCAAGTAAACCAGCAACTGCACCACCCGAATGACCACTACTTGCTGAGATATAACCGGTTTGTTCAGCAGACCAATCTGTTCCCGAATCAGCACAAGATGGAGAGTTGGGAGCCAAAATCGTTTGAAACCCGCTGTAACCGATTGCTGAATGTGCCCAACGGCAACCTTTCCGTCCATAAGCGTCGATTCCAGTTTTGAAGTCTCCGCCGGTTCCCTTTGTATCCAGACATTGCTGTGGTGTCATATCCGTAACGGAAGTATCACGGGCAACTCCAATCCGAACTTTCTGTTCAATCTCGTTATCATTTTTCCCACAGAGTGATTCTGAAATTGTGATAGTATTACTGGTTCCATCTGATGCCGCATTAAACCCGATGACCTTACCATCTGTATTAGCATTAAACAGAATACCACGAATATAAGTTCCACTACGATAATTAAAAACAGAGTCACCCCAACAACCACTGTAACTGGCACGGCACATTTCATTGCTCTTTTTCATCTTGGCATAACGATCTGACGGACAACGGATATTGTCAATTTCGAACGTATTAAAAAGAGCATCATTACCTGGATGGAGTAGATTAATTTTACCGGAGGTGTTTGATAAGGTGGTATTTTCGGAAACGATTGTTTCATAGACGCCTGACTGTTCAATGAACGGCAAGAGTAAAATAAAAAAACCGTAATAATCACTATACCCCATACTAGTAGTTGGGGCGTCCTTTTGTTTAAACCGTGACCAGAAAGGATCACGGTTACCACATGGGAAACGCTCTTGTGTATCGTGAAAATTGTGTAGCGACAGAGAGAGTTGTTTGATGTTGTTGGTACATTGAGTACGCCTTGCTGCTTCACGTGCTGCTTGTACCGCTGGCAACAGAAGAGCGATTAACACGCCGATAATCGCAATCACCACAAGAAGCTCGACCAATGTAAAGCC
>JAITBS010000626.1 GCA_031283515.1 Planctomycetaceae bacterium | reverse complement strand
AAATATCCTCTCTGTGAACTCTGTGTTCTCTGTGGTTAATAAAAAACGAGTTTTTAGAAGTCCCCTATTATGGGTAACTACAAAAATTCCACTGATAGATTACAATAAAACAATAAAGTTATTTTTTTTCCTTTATCAGTACAATCAATAGGAGAATTTTTATGACTATTTCACGGCGTCATTTTCTATCGGCATCGGTTTTAACTGCTGTCGCCGCTTCATTTCCGGCTCCGGCAATTTTGGGAGCAGAAAAAAACAAAACATATCGTGTTGCTCTTGCCGGTTGCGGTTGGTGGGGAACCAATATCCTAAACGCAGCTCTCGCCTCGAAAACCGTAGAACCAGTTGCTCTCGTCGATGTTGACAAACGTCAACTCGAAACAGAACTGAAAAATGTGAAAGACAAAACCGGATTAGAACCCAAAACCTTCAGTGATTTTCGGGAAATGCTGGAACAAACAAAACCTGATATCGTTATCAACGCCACTCCCGATCACTGGCACGCCCTAATTACGATTGCCGCATGTAAAGCCGGTGCTCATGTTTATGTCGAAAAACCAATCTGTCATACCATTAACGAAGGAATTGCAATGGTGAAAACCGCACGGGAAACCAATCGCACCGTTCAGGTCGGAACTCATCGCCGCGCCTCTCCACATAACCAAGCCGCAATAGAATTTCTAAAAAGCGGTAAACTTGGTAAAATCGGACATGTTAGGGCATTCGTCAATTATCCGGGCGGAACCGGTAAAATTACTCCTGACACTCCAATTCCAGAAGGTCTTGATTGGGATTTTTGGTGTGGTCCTGCTCCGTTGGTGCCCTACAATCCCCGAATACACCCAAAAGGGTTTCGGCAATTTATGGCGTTTGCCAATGGGCAAATCAGTGATTGGGGGATTCATTGGCTTGACCAGGTTCTTTGGTGGTCGCAGGAAGAACAGTATCCCAAAAGTGTTGCGTCCACCGGCGGACGTTTCGTGCTCGAAGACAACTCCACATCTCCTGATACACAACATGTTGTCTATCAATTTGATAAGTTCGATCTGGTCTGGGAACACCGGCTTTATTCAGGAAATCCCCCCGAAAAACATAATATTGGTATCTATTTTTATGGAACAAACGGAGTTTTACATTTGGGGTGGCTGGATGGTTGGAGTTATTACCCGAATGGAACCAACAAAGAACCCGCCGAACATGGCGAACCCAAATTGGATAAACCGGATGATCAGAATATTGCGAATCTCTGGACTGATTTTATTGACGCAATTCAAACAGGACGGAAACCAATTGCCGACATTGAAAACGGGCATCGTTCAACAACTTTGGCATTACTTGCCGTTTTGTCCTTGAAACTTGGTCGCGGAATCGTTTGGGATGGAAAAAAACAAACAATTCCCAATGACCCCGAAGCCATAAAACTTCTCTCACGACAATACAGACAACCATGGAAATATCCAGAATAGTTAATAGTTGATAGTGAATAGTGAATAGTTGCGCAAGCGGAAGTATTACCGTTTGGGTATTACTCCGCTTGCGAACTATCCACTATCAACTCTCAACTATCAACTACTCGCTTGACCTACGGTTATGAAAATTCCACCCCTCCGGGGTGAAGAAGAAAAAACAAAAATTCCACTGATATATTACAAATATCCTCTCTGTGAACTCTGTGTTCTCTGTGGTTAATAAAAAAATGAGTTTTTAGAGATTCCCAAGTTTTTAAGGCAAATCGGCAAATATTGATTATTGCCGATTTGCCGAACAAACAATGTCTTGCCAAAAACAATCAAAAAACAACAGCAATTTTGACCAATCTGTCACCAGAGGAATAACCGCCCAATTCTTAACTGCAAACCGTCCAGTAACAAGTTTCCGCTAATCCGCAAACTGTTATCATTGCCAAAAATAATAATTTTTTATTTCCCACAATTTTGTATATTGACATTATATTGTGTGTCGATAAAATAACTTGTTGGACTTTAATATCTTAACCTTTTATTATCCATAAAAATTTCGGAAAATATCAGTAAATTTCAGTGTTTACAGTTCAAGGTATTGGGGTCAAGTTTGAGAAAATGAGGAAATTTTTGGTAATTTCCCACACATCCGGTTCGAATTTTTGAAGAAAATCAGGTACTTCAAGAAAGCGAGGTGTTCCATGACAACACAAAAAGAAAATCTCAGCAATCCGGGAATTTTTGTTCGTATTTTCGACGACAACGATTTTGAAGTTCGTTGGTTGGATGGTCATGAGATTATTGAGACGGCAAACGAAGAGGAGTTGCACGGCGGTGAACGAATTACGGCTTATCTGGAACGTAAACATGTTGACAGTTACGTTCGTGAAATGTACAGTCCTTGGGGCGAATTTGAAGGTGTGGTGGTTCTTCGCCGGCTAACACTTTATGAAGCGGTTCACTATCTCGGACGTAATGCTCAACTCTGTGCTTTTTTACGCCCTAAAATGCAAGCAGTCCGGTTTATCGAAGGACTCTTAAAAGGCAAAAATTGCACCGAACATCAAGTTGCCGAAGAAATCAAGCAGTATCTCACCTGTTTTGATGAAGATTCGGGAATCCAAGTCTCCAAGTCAGGATTGTACCGCATGATGGAAGAACAACTTTTGAATATCTCCATCAGTTAAACCCAAAATATCTGTTGATTTTTAGTCCGCAGATACACCGATTTTTGCCGATTTTCGCCGATTTTTGCGGATTCGTCCGCAGATTACGCAAATTTTCGCAATTTATTTTTTGAGAGTACGAAACAGAAAAAAAGTAATCTATCAGTGGATTTTTTGTAGTTACCAACAATAGGCAGCCCTGAAAAGATAGTTGATAGTTGAGAGTTGATAGTGGATAGTGTCGCACGCGGAATTACTGCCGAAATGGTATTACTCCGCATTGCGAACTCTCCACTATCCACTATCAACTCTCAACTATTTCATTGTCCTTATCGGGACTAATGGGAAAAACAAAAATGCCGCTGATATATTTTCGTTTGTTTTGTTATTTTTTTTGTTTCGTATTCTCAAAAAATAATCTCTAAAAGTCTGCAAAAAATCTGCAAACTATTGCAACGATGTATTCGTGCGATTAATAAAATAGATAGTTACTTTCAAAGGTGATGCCCCAAAATTACTTACCTACTACCGTTTGTATTGAGGTCAGATATAATTGTGGTCTGTGTGTGAACTGTAACTTTTTTCTGATTACTTAATAATTTATCTGTTTAATAATTTAATCCAATGTCTGACTTGACAAAATCCGCAGCATGGACGGCGTTACAAAAACATCGTCAATTTTTTGAAACCGTTACGATGCGGGAACTTTTCACCGAAAATCCCAAACGGTTCGATGAATTTTCTATTTTATTCGAGGACAATATTCTTTTTGATTACTCGAAAAACCGGATCACAAAAGAAACACTTAAACTCTTAATTGATTTGGCAAAAGAAACAAATGTTGCCGAATTTCGGAACAAGATGTTTTCCGGTGAAAAGATCAATGATACCGAAAAACGTGCAGTATTACATACGGCGTTGCGTAACCGTTCGAACCGACCGATTTTCGCAGACGGTGTTGACGTCATGCCGGACATCAATACTGTATTGGAAAAAATGAAAACTTTTTCAAAACAAATTCTCGAAGGTCATTGGAAAGGTTACACCGGTAAAGCAATTACTGATGTTGTGAATATTGGTATTGGCGGTTCCGATCTTGGTCCTGTTATGGTTACGGAAGCGTTGAAACCGTACCAAACACGAATTAATATTCATTTCGTTTCAAATATCGACGGAACTCATGTTGCTGAAACTCTCAAAAAACTTAATCAGGAAACAACATTGTTTATTATTGCGTCGAAAACATTCACGACTCAGGAAACGATGACCAACGCAGAATCTGCTAAAAAATGGTTTCTTTCGGGTCAAGGTTGTCATGTTTCCGATGTGGCGAAACATTTTGTTGCGCTTTCAACAAACCGCGGGAAAGTTGAAGCATTTGGTATTGATCCTGCCAATATGTTTATATTTTGGGATTGGGTTGGCGGTCGTTATTCACTTTGGTCGGCAATTGGTTTATCCATTGTGTTAGCGATTGGTTACGACAATTTTGAAGCACTTCTGACCGGAGCTTTTGAAGCCGATGAACATTTTCTTAATACCCCGTTTGAGCGGAATATTCCTGTTGTGATGGGGCTGCTTGGGATTTGGTACAATAATTTTTGGGATGCGGACAGTCAGGCGATTTTGCCGTACGATCAATACATGCACCGTTTCGCTGCTTATTTTCAACAAGGTGATATGGAAAGCAATGGTAAAAGTATTGACCGTAACAACCAAGCGGTTGATTATTCGACGGGTTCTATTATTTGGGGCGAACCGGGAACGAATGGTCAACACGCTTTTTATCAATTGATTCATCAGGGAACAAAATTAATTCCTTGCGATTTTCTGGCTCCGGTTCAATCGCAGAATCCAATCAGCGATCATCACCCCAAACTGTTGGCGAATTTCCTGGCGCAAACAGAAGCCCTCATGAAAGGACGAACTTTTGAAGAAGCGGCTGATGAATTACGAAAATTGGGATTGCCGAACGATGAAGTGTTACGGCTTGCTCCGTCGAAGGTGTTTCCGGGTAATCGCCCAACAAATTCGTTCTTTTTCAAAAAACTAACACCTAAAACACTCGGTTCTCTGATTGTGTTTTACGAACACAAAATTTTCGTGCAAGGTATTATCTGGAATATTAACTCGTTTGATCAGATGGGCGTTGAACTTGGCAAACAACTTGCCAATGCGGTATTACCGGAGTTGCTGAATGACCAAACTGTTACGTCGCACGACTCCTCAACCAACAGCTTAATCGCATTTTACAAGAAAAATAAATAAGCACGTAATTAAACAAAAGAGTGAATAGTGCCGCAAGCGGAATTATCAACACCTGATTAAAATTCCGCTTGCGAACAAAAAAACGCGAGATATTCCACAAATATCACGTGATATTACGCCAATATCACGTGATATTTCGCCAATATCACGTGATATTTCGCCAATATCACGTGATATTCCGCCAATATCACGTGATATTTTGCCAATATCACGTGATATTTCGCCAATATCACATGATATTTTGCCAATATCACGAGATATTTCACAAAACTCAAGTGTGTATTTTTACCAAATTCGTAATCTATCAGCGGCATATTTGTTTTTCGATTTTCACCCCGACAGGGGCAGCGGCAAGTTGATAGTTGAGAGTGGATAGTTGATAGTGCCGCAAGCGGAATTACTGCCGAAATGGTATTACTCCGCGTGCGAACTCTCCACTATCCACTATCAACTACTCGCTTGACCTACGGTTATGAAAATACCACCCTTTTGGGGTGAAGAAGAAAAAATAAAAATTCCATTGATATATTACGAAATATTTTATCCGAATCAGTATTTCGTTGAAATATTGCTTACTTTTTGAGTTGTTTACCGGGTAAAAATTTCCAGAAGAATAAAAGCCGTAATTTTTGGAATGTTGTTAGTTGAACTCTGCCTTGAAGAATCTGCAGCGGTTTATTTTGGATTTTACGAAACAGGTTGTAATACCGGCTCCACATCAATCCGTAAACACGGCGGCTGTCCCGTGAAATCAGTTGGTAAAGCGGAGCGGCATTCGTGTAATAAATTTCACAACGCTCAAACTGAATCTGAAGTAATTTGTTCCATTTTTCTTCAAACTCTTCCATACGCCGAATCATTTCCTGAAAAGCATATTGATCGTAATCTGAAAGATTTTTGGGTTTCTTTTTCTGTTCGTTCCATTTTTTTCTATCAAGCAGCGAACCGAACTGGTTGTTGGTTAAACCGTATCGTTGAAGTTCATTTTGCGGCAGATAAAGCCGGTTGTTTTGATAATCTTCCGTCAGATCACGCAGAATATTTGTCCATTGGAGTGCAATTCCGCACGCTTTAGCGGCACGAACCACCGGTTCGGAAAAAAGCGGTTCCGTTGTTCCCCAAATAGCCAATGATGCAAACCCGACAGAGGTTGCCACCTGATGACAGTAGTCGGCACAATCTTCAAATGTTTTAAACTCATGCGGTTCGATATCCGATTCTACTCCGTCAATCAAATGAAATAGCGGTTCTCGCGGAATATTGAAACGATGGACTATCATCTTCAAAGCCGGTAACAATTTCAAACCGGTACAACCCGGAAATTGTTGTTCCAAAGCCTGAAAAGTGTTTTCGTGTTCGGGTTTATCGATGATGGGTTCGGTACCGTTGAGGGAACCGAGTGTTGCCTCGAGTGCGGCTGTCCATTGGTTTAATTTTTGTAATTTCCGCCGTGTACTGATTGGAATGATCGTACCGTTTTGCGGGTCAATATCCGGTTGATCCACTAAATCATCCGTAAATCGGGTATAAGCATAAAGTATTTCCATTGCTTCCCGTTTGGCGGATGGAAGAAGTGAAAATGCGGAGACAAAATTCGATTTTGAGGAACGGGCAAACTGTTGGCAAAAACGGATACTGGTTCGAAGTGAATAATTGGACACTGTATTTTCTCCTTTCTTTGTATCAATTCAGTCGTGATCTTATTTTTATGACAACCGACATTGAATCAAATTAACGATGGTTCTTGGTGTTGCAATACGTTTCGTTTTTTGATTTCTGTCTATCAACGGTAGAATTATCAAATACTTTGGTGAATTTTGCAACAACCCCCCAATATTGAAAGCGATTCGGCGAGTACAACGAGGTAACCTTTACGGCGAAATGTCCCCTGACACAAAACTCAATAACCCGCTAATCCGAAACAGTTTTTTGCAGAGATGATCTTCCCTTGTTGCCAAGTTGTTTTGTTGTGATAAAATAAGTGGGATTATCTTATTCCGTTCAATAATGTCCTATTGATGTTTTTTCATTTTTTCCTTTCAACAACGAGGTTTACGCGTGCCGGGTACTGCCATTATCGGTCTCCAATGGGGAGATGAAGCAAAAGGTAAAATTGTTGATCTGCTCACGGAACAACACGAAATTGTTGTGCGTTATCAAGGCGGAGCCAATGCAGGTCATACTGTTGTCGTTAACGGTGAAAAATTCAAATTATCGTTAATTCCAAGCGGTATTTTTCGTCCTCATGTTCAATGTGTTATTGCCGGCGGAGTTGTTCTAAGCCCCGCAGCCGTCCTTCAGGAAATCAACTCCCTTCTCAAACAAGGAATCAAAATCGATTCTAATCTCTTTATTAGTAATCGCGCCCACGTCATTTTTCCATGGCACCATATCACCGACCGCATGTTCAACAACATCGGCGGCGGTGAACCCATCGGAACAACTTTGCGCGGTATCGGTCCTTGTTACGAAGACAAAGTCGGACGAGCCTTAGCGGTTCGAGTTGGCGATCTTTACAAACCTGATTTCAAAAAAAGAATCGAACATATTATCGGTGTTAAAGACCAATTGTTTTTGGGATTGACAAATCATTGCGATAATACAATGAGAATCCCCGGTTTAGATATGGAATTGGATGCGGAAACAATTTACAAAGAATATTCCAATTATGCCGAACAACTTCGTCCTTATGTTGCCGACACAACAAATTATCTTCTGGACGCAGTTGATGCGGATAAACATATTCTTTTTGAAGGGGCGCAAGGTTCTTTGCTGGATATTGATCACGGAACATTTCCTTATGTAACAAGCAGTAACAGCAGCGGTACGGGAATTTCCAGCGGAAGCGGTGTACCGCCTCATTTTCTCAAAAAAATTATCGGAATTGCCAAAGCGTACACTACTCGTGTTGGCGGCGGTCCTTGCCCGACAGAGCAAAACAACGATATCGGCAAACGAATCCGTGATCGCGGCAATGAATACGGCACCGTAACAAAACGCCCGCGCCGTTGTGGTTGGTTTGATGCGGTTGCCGTCCGTTATTCGGCAAGACTGAGCGGCATTGATACGCTTTCGATCATGCTTCTGGATGTATTGAGCGGGTTCGATTTCCTGCAAATTTGTATTGCTTATGAAATAGACGGACAACGTATCGAATATTTTCCGGGTGATATTGACGATTTACGAAAAGCAGTTCCGATTTACGAAACATTGCCCGGTTGGCAAGAAGAAATCACCGCAATCACAAAATATGAGGATCTTCCGGTCAATGCCAAACAGTACATCAAACGAATTGCCGAACTAATGGGTAAACCTGTTGAAATTGTTTCTGTGGGACCAGACCGGCTTCAAACAATTTTTTTGTAATTGTTTTTTGGCAACACTGTTATTCAGACGATTCAGTTGAGAGATTTGTCTTATGCGTTTTCTTTTTCGGATATTTTTTCAGACAAGAACAATATTGAGAGTTCTTCTGTTTTTGGTAACGCTGAAATTGTTGGCGGTTGCTTCAACTGGAGAAGGAGTGGAAGCGTTTCGGAAAGGCGATTACTCCAAAGCTGCCGAAGAATTTGCCGACGCCGAACAAAAATCACCCAATGATTTGCGAATAATTTTCAATCGCGGTGCTGCTCTTGCTGCTTCGGGCAAGTTCGATGAAGCAGTTCAAACTCTTCGGAAATCGGCGGTGGCAAAAGATGCGGATATTGCGTCGAAGTCGCTTACCCTTTTGGGGAGTCTTGCGGTCAGCCGTGCGAAACAACTCCTCGCGGAAAAACCCGAAGAAACCCCGTCCGAACAACGCCCAAGTGTTCTCGATCAATTACTCGCAGCGGAAAAATATTACACGGAATCTCTTCTGGTCGAACCGTCAGAACCTGTTCGAATGAATCTTGAACAGATTCGGGCATGGAAAAACAAAATTCAAACGGAATGGGATTCTTTTGACCGTTCACAAAAACGTTCTGACGATATTACGAAACGATTGCAATGGTTCGAGGATTGGGAAGGAACGATCAATAATGCAATCCGCCAAACGAACGAGATTCCCGATTCCCCGAAAAAATTCCAAACGTTTTACGAGACTGCCCGCGAACAAAACAAATTAACAGAAGAAATCTCTGTGTTACAAAACGAGTTGCAACAGACACTGCAACAAAAATCGGCTGACAACAAATTATCAGAGCAAGAACGTCAAGGAATGGAGACAATTGTTCGGGAATTGGAGCGGATTCACGAATTAACCGGAGAAGTTGGTAATTTACTTTATAAATTTCGGGGGGATAAGGCGTTGGGAGTTGCTCGCGAGGCGGCAGACCTTATGAACCGGATTCGCTTGAATCTATCGCCGTTTGAGGTCATTGTTCAGGAAGCCGAAAAGAAACAGGCGACTCTTTGCAACAACAATCCGGCAAACGGGAACAAACAAACGGAAACTCCCGATATAACAGAACAAATACGGGAAGAACAATTAGTTGCTAATGGGATGCCGTTAATGGTTTTTCGGGCGAAACACGGATTGCAGGAGCTGGCAGCCGGTCATGGTGCCGATCAAGATCAACCTGAAAAACTGAATGCGATTCGTGAATCAATGAATTTGGCAGTGCAATACGGACCGGAAATTCAAACACTTGCCGAAGAGTCCTCACAATTACTTACCGAAAATAAATCCGAAGATGCGTTTCCGAAGCAAAATAAAGCACTGGAACTGCTCCGTGAAATTCTAAAACCGTTGCAGCAAAACCAACAGAATCAGAATCAGCAACAGAATCAACAACAACAAAACAATCAGGAACAGAATCAGCAACAGCAAAACCAACAGAATCAAAATCAGGAACAGAATCAACAACAGCAAAATCAACAAAACAATCAGCAACAGAAACAAGATCAAAAACAACAGGATCAACAAGAACAAAAACAAGATCAACAGCAACAGGATCAACAAGATAAAACAACCCAATCCGATGAACAAAACCCAACAGAATCGAAACAGGAACAACAGAAAAACGATGTAACATCTCAGCAAAAGAATGAGGAAATGGAAAGAGTGGAACGAATGCTCCGACAAGTTAAACGTCGTCAACAGGAAGCCAATGAGAAACGCGAAAAATTACGAACCTTACTCCTGCAAGCGGTTCCGGTCGAAAAAGATTGGTGAAATTCCGATATATCGAAATTGGCGGGTAATATAATAATTGGTAATATATCAGTGGAATATTTGTAGTTAACAACAATAGGTAGCCCTGAAAGGGCGTTAAGATTATAACCCGCCCCAACGGGGCGGGTTAAATCCTCCCAATTAACAAGCCCTGAAAGTGTATTA